>CAMAKT010000100.1 GCA_945836135.1 uncultured Clostridia bacterium
CAATTTTCATAAATTCGCGAATCATGCTTGCATGAATGAGCGTATTTTTGAAAATTTCTTTGGTGAAATAACCACATGAGCAAAAGGGAATGAAATTCCCTTGAAAGCTGCGAAGCAGTGATTTTGCGAATGGGGGTCTGAATAGTTACTTATTATGTATAAATAATTTTTTGCTCTGACTTCATCGGGTAAACTGCGAAATAAACTTCCATGCAGCCTCACAGGAATGATGTCTGCATTCATGTATCTGCCCGCTTACACTGGCAAACGCCGTACGACAGATACCATCATCACTGTCATAATAATGAATTGTCAGACAACTTCCCCTTGATTCATCCCGGACTTTCTCCACACGTTCACCTGAAACACCCCATACAAGGTCATCCCATTTGTCCTTATCATCATAACTTAAGTCAAAGCTTGCCTTACATCTGTTGACCTTGGCAGCATATTGAATTCTTTCCAGAGCTGAGGCAGCCTGAAACGGTAGCTCAGGAAGATGCGAATTCTCACCTCCCGAATAGAAAATCGGAACCGGAACATCAGTATTGAAGTTTTTTCCACCAGACTGACCCATAGGATTATCCTTTACCGGGAACAATGCACTGGCCGGAGCCAGCCCCGCAAATACCTCCGGATACTCCTGAAACATATCCCAGGTCTTTCCACTTCCCATTGAGAAGCCTGTGCCATAGATTCGATGTTCATCAATATTATAGCGTTTCTTTAAGCTTTCTATAACCTCAATGACCTCTGTGGCTGTTACGTTCTGGTGATTCTCTAAAGATACGAAAAGGAAGCCATATCTGTGGGCAATCTCATACCAGCCCGACACAAAAGTCAAAAACATTGAGGAATCTCCACCGCCATGAAATCCCACCAGCAGAGCTGCCGGTCCTTTATCGAACAAATCATTATTATAATATGCGAAATAGCCAACTTTATGCTCGACTGTATCCTTGAAAGCACCACGATTGTCCGGTGAAGTCTTGACCAGTACGCTTCCTGCCTCCTCAGTCATATTCATTGCCTCAAAATCAGGCTCCATCTCCATATTGCCGCACCACATCTTAAACCGGCGGACAAAGGATTTAAAATCAGCCTTGTAATCCGCCCTATCCTTTATCAGAAGATTGCTGCAACCCTTAAATGCATCATTAATCTCCCTGGAATTACCAATACTCAATATACCTATGTCCTTGCGTTCAAGCTTTGGAATAACACTCAGCCCCTGCATGGAACACATAGCAGGTGTGATTTCGCCAGGGCCCCACAGATATTCTCCTTTGATTGTTTTCAGCAGATTTCCGGCAACATAGTCCGCCGATGCGCCAAAGCTGTATATGTCTGCTCTAAATACTGCGCCCTTGATATAATAGCCCTTGAACTCATGTGCAAAAAAATCATGGACCTCGGAAATCCCCTCCGAATAGTATGGTGTCATCTTAACCTCAGCTATGACGGCTGCATACAAGTCCTCCGTTGCATTCTTCCAGCCACCTTCCACCGTAGGATAAATAAAAAGGACACTTGAATCCACCTCTGCCGCAATATCGGCAAGTCCGCTCTCTCTGGCAAAAGCAATTGCATCCTCCATACTCTGCCTGTTCTCTTCAAATACAAGCAGAAGCGGAGCCCTGAAGCTATAGTTGTTAGTTTGTCCGTCAATAGTATTTGCCGGTACATATGTCTTCAGAAAAAACTGCTCATACTCCTGTTCCCAATACTTCCCTCCGTCGGTCAATGTCCTGACAGAAGGTCTTGTCATAATTCCCATATTAACCTCCGTACTACTCCATTCTCTCCATTTTCCGATGATGCTCATTCTTTTCGTGGTACATTTCCATATCAGCCATCTGCAGGTACTTCTCTATATCGTACTTGTTCTCCGGCTTAATCAGCACAATACCGACACTGACTGTCAGGTTAAATGTAATTCCACGCCTCGTCACCTCTTTGGCAAGGCTTTTTTCCAGATTCTCTCTGAGTGCGGTAAAATCCATGTCACCTGCAAGAACCTTTCCGCCAACAAAAAACTCATCCCCGCCAAATCTCGAAATAATCCAATCGGCAGGCAGTTCCTTCTTTAACGTGGTGGCTACAGTGCAAAGTGCCAAATCACCGCTTGCATGCCCATATTCATCATTGATTAACTTCATTTTGTCAATATCTACCAGCATTACCACGCCGGTACCGCCACCCTGACGCCACTCCTCTAACATCGGGAAAGCAATTTTCTCACAGCCTGCCCTGTTATATATTCCGGTAAGCACATCCGTCATCGACAACTGCGTCAATCTTCTTGTGAGGTCTGCGATTGTAATATTACGTCTTGCCTGTTCTAAATCCTGATTCATGTGTCTCGTCCATATATAGAGCTGGTTTCCGCAGGCAATGCGTAAATCCCCCGTAAGCATGGCAAAGCCATAGGTCTTCGCATCACTGTATATCGGAACAAACATATACAGTCCTGTCCCTTCCTTCCTCTCCGATGCAAGAAACAATGCCTCCCTCTGACTGGCAGTTGAAAGCGGCCTTCTAATCCCCTTGTTCAGCTGACATACAATATCCAGCTTATCGCTGTAGCCCTGTGAGCGGAGATTTAAATCATTATCCTCCAGATGAAAGAATTCCGGGTCAAGGCAGAGCATGAAGTCCTCTCCCTCAATAGCATGCTCACGCTCAAACAGATATGAAAGACTGTAAAAAAGTCCGTCACGACAATCTATCTTTCTAACAGCCTGATAAATATGCCTGAAATGGGAATCCATAACCAGTCCATCCACCTCATATCCCTGTTTGAGTGATTTCGGATGAAGCCTGGAGTCATTATACTCATCCTCTCCTGTACACCCACAGCT
Source organism: uncultured Clostridia bacterium (assembly GCA_945836135.1). Taxonomy (GTDB): domain Bacteria; phylum Bacillota; class Clostridia; order Lachnospirales; family Lachnospiraceae; genus CAG-882. The sequence continues at coordinate 2,862 of CAMAKT010000100.1, forward strand.
CTCTCCTATAACCAGCCTGGTCTTAAGCATGGTATTACCGACATTCTCCCCCTTCAACAAGCCCGCCATCATCTGCATTGCCGTCTCACCCATTTTCCCCCATTCATGGTTGACCGTTGTAATTGTAGGATGAAAGCTTCTTGCATCTGACAGGCAGTCATACCCTGTAATAATAACATCCTCCGGAACATTATAGCCTGATTCCATAAGATGCTCGCAGATTCCCATTGCCATGATGTCATTGGCACATACAATAGCTTCCGGCAGCTTCCCATGCTTATCCGTCCAGCCTGTAACAAGCTGTATGGCAGGATCTTTCGACCAGTCAGCATACTTAATATTTTCGTCAGGAATAATAAAACCATTTTCTGCAGTTGCATCTAATAATGCCCTAAGTCTTTCTGCACTTTCCGGATGCTCCTTGGGGCCTCCAATAAACAGAATGTCCCTTGCACCATGATCCTCAATCACATGCTTTGCCAGGTCATACATACCTGCATAATTATCTGTGGCAACGGACACAAAGCCCTCGATCTCGTACTCAATACTGACTGCCGGGATTCCTGCCTTTTTCACCTTATTCGTAAGATATTCAACCTCTTCCAGCATGTTGAAGGAATTGGCCATCAGAATAACACCATCAAAATCCTCCAAATCAGGCAATGTAAAGATATTGAACTCCCCTATATTAGGCGCAATTGTATCCGCATGTACCGAGAAATTAACAAATGCAAACACATCCGCATTCTCCTGCTTCGCAGCCGCAACAACTCCCAGCACCACTTCTCTGAAATATTCTCCACCCCAGCCACCGGCAAATACCGCTATCCTTCTCTTCATAGTATCCTCCATGTCGGAGCGTTTTTTGCGGAGACACGCGAAGAAAAATTCGCGAAGGCGATTTTTCTTCTGCGATAAGGGCTACTTTGCGGCTCCGACGCAAATAGCCAGTATGCAAAATGAGCTATCAAGCTCATTTTACATACTATTACCGCCTTCATAATTTGCTCAATTCACTATAATATGCCACATTTACATAATAACAGACTACACGCTTTTTGGCTTTTCAAATTTTGCTTATAGACAATCATTCATTGCTGTTTTTTTGTGCATTATGCACATATAATCAAAAATATTCCAATCAATTTGTGCATAACTCACATATAAAAAAGAATATTTAGATTGGAAAATATAAGGTATCAAAAATATCAGTTTGCATTTTACATAATAATCTATTATAATCCAATCACAAATAATACAATTATGGGCACTTGGACATGGCACGTCAAAGTCGCTCAGGAATGAGGTTTACTATGACAATAAGAATAGGTATTTTAGGTTACGGCAACTTAGGCCGTGGCATCGAATATGCCATAGCCCAGAATGACGACATGGAGCTTGTGGGAGTGTTCACCCGCAGAAATCCGGAAGATGTGAAGACCAACAGCAATGTTCCTGTATATTCGGCAAGTGAACTTGCCTCAATGAAGGACAAAATTGATGTTCTTATGCTTTGCGGAGGCTCCGCAACGGACCTGCCGGAGCAGACACCACACTACGCGAAGGACTTCAATGTAGTGGACAGCTTTGACACACACGCAAGGATTCCGGAGCATTTCTCCAATGTGGATGCATCTGCAAAGTCCGGCGGCAAAATAGCTATGATATCAGTCGGCTGGGACCCGGGCATGTTTTCACTTAACCGTCTATATGCCAATGCAATCCTAAGAGACGGTAACGACTACACCTTCTGGGGTAAGGGCGTAAGTCAGGGACATTCTGATGCTATACGAAGAATCCCGGGTGTTAAGGATGCCAAGCAGTATACCATCCCTGTGGAAGCTGCGCTTGAGTCTGTCCGTGCCTGCGAAAACCCTGAATTATCCACAAGACAGAAGCATACAAGAGAGTGCTTCGTGGTGGCAGAGGAGGGTGCAGACAAGGCAAAGATTGAGCAGGCAATCAAGACCATGCCGAATTATTTTGCCGACTACGACACAACCGTACACTTTATATCCGAGGAGGAGCTTAAGCGTGACCATGCAGGAATCCCTCATGGTGGCTTCGTTCTTCGTACAGGTAGAACCGGCAAAGATGGAGAGCACAACCATGTAATCGAATACAACTTAAAGCTTGACTCCAACCCTGAGTTCACTGCCTGCGTTCTTACAGCCTATGCAAGAGCCGCATACCGCATGAACCAGAGAGGCTTAAGCGGTTGCAAGACCGTATTCGACGTGGCTCCTGCTGACTTAAGCCCGCTTTCACCGGAGGAGATGAGGGCGCATCTGCTGTAGTTTGTCATTTTTACGGCTTCTATATATAACAAAAGCAGGGGCTGATTACCCCTGCTTTAATTTATGGAATCCTCCATTATACGGTTCATTATTGTCTCAGATGGCTTTGTACTGTCCGGGCAAACAACGGATTAGCGGCAAGCCATGACATTCCAAGCTCACTGCACACTTCGCAGACCAGCCCGGATAATTCTTTATCCGGGGTATTTGTCTTAATACTCTGTACCGCCTGCTCAACCATTTCGATAATTTCAATCCCTTCTGCTGCCTTTTTATCTATTTCATTCCCTAAATAGGCCGTATCCCATGACGGGTAGAACGCATCGACTCCGGTCATGTTTTTTATCTTGTTTATGCTGTCTATTGCCGCGTGATTGTCGATGTATATAGGTATATCTCCTTTTACCGGAATGCAATCCCCGATGAAGACATAGCTTCCAATCTGAAAAGACATCTCATGGGCAGAATGCCCCGGTGTGCTGACAGCTTTCAATATTATGCCCTTTTCAAGCGTAATTTCATCCCCATCATGCAGAATACAGCCAACCTGCACCGACTTCCCGGCAAGCTTGTAGAAATTAGGTATGGGCCTCTGGGCAAACTGCAGATCAATGTCTTCAATCCATGGCTTTTCCCCTGCACTTGCATATACCCTGCAGCCCGTTCTTTCCTTGAACCATGCCGCTGTACCAATGTGGTCCGGATGTGCATGTGTGAGAAAAATGCCCTTTATATCAGAAATATTTTTTCCAATACGATGTAACTCTTCAATAATTATGTCCTGACATCCTGCCACGCCTGAGTCAATCAGGTAGCAGTTTTCTCCTTCTATAAGGTACACATATACATATCTTTTTACTTCCTCGGTAACATTAAAATCAATTCTTATCTGATGAACTTTCATAATATTCCTCCTTGTCAGAACTTATTTTCAACACTCTACTTCTTTGTCGGAGCTTATTTCCAGCTCCCGTCTTCTTCCTCTACAATTATTGCCCTTGCATCAACACTGCTTATTCGCATGCCCATAATCTCCTTGTATTCCTCCGACTCAAAGCACCTCTCCATATGCTCTCTGTCCGGAAAACTTATGATAATAACCCGCTGTGGAGTCCGTTCCGGGCTCAGTGAACGTATTCTTTCAGAGCGCAGTATGTAAGTCCCGCCAAAGGACTCCACAATCGGCTTTACCTTCTCAATATACTCATCATAACTACCCCGTCCCTTTTCACTGTCAATATAGGTGTCAATCAGGAAATAGACCATTGTTCTTCCTCCTTCCATTTATGCAAGTATTATTCAATCGCCTAATGCAAGTATTCACTTGCATAATGTCTAAAAATAAAAGACACGGCTGTGCCTTTTATTATTACTATATTCTTACTCTATTCCAATTCCGTGTAGAAATACATCCACGCTGTTCTCAATGTACCGCTCCTTGCTCACCCCCGACAGCTTATTCCCGAAAGAAGCATCAAGAAAAACAAATCCAAAATTCATGGATATAAACTGCATCGAAAGTGCTTCTATATCACAGCCCTTCAGCATTCCCCGTGACTGTAACTCCAGAAAATAATCTGTCAGCACCTTCTTAAAGGTCATGGGAACCTTCATAATTCCCGGTGCTGTAGTCTCATACAATTCCGGCGTACGAAGCCCGATGGATACCTTAACCATCTGTGGTGTCACCTTCCGCATATAGGTCTGCGAAAAAGAAATTAAATCCTGCTTTATGTCGCCGTATTTCTTAAAATCCCGTATCTCTATGCAAGGATTCCAGTCCGGCAGCTCCATTGCCGCCAGTACAATCTCTTTCTTCCCCTTAAACTTACGGAAGATGGTACATTCATTGACTCCGGCTGCTTTGGCAATATCCTTGGTAGTGGTTGAAGAATATCCCCTTTCCATGACAAGATTCATAGTGGCAGTAATAATCTTCATCTGTGTCTCATCATACATGGGCTGCGCCTCCGATGCAAGTGTTTACTTGCATTATATACGTTGTCAGAATTGTTGTCAAGGTATGACTTTAACCTTCTAAACCGAACTCTGCCAGCACTTCCATTACCTGACGATACTTTTCTTTGTAAAAGTCCTTACTTTCGGGTGACAGCTTCTGATAGCTTCTTTCTAACTTGCCCTTCACAAACGCCGTTCCTTCCTCTATGCTCATTTGCCGCTCCACATATGCCAAATATAGAAGGCCGGGAACGCTATCAAAGTGAGAAATTGCATCCGCATCAGCAACGCATAATTCCTCCACGCTGCTTTTCTTCATGGTCACACTTCCTCTATGTTTTCTAATACACTGCTGTACTAACAATATTTTCGCTTCGTCATAGGACAACTTCGACAAAAGCTCATAAGCAATCTCTGCTCCATGAATATGGTGATTCTCATATAAAGCATAATCAGTAACAGATGCAATATCATGAAGCCATGCGGCAATCATTACAACTTCTGTATCCGCACCATATTTTTCTGCTAATAATACACTATTCTTTACAACAGCCTCTATATGGTAATAGCAGCCCATCCCAAATTTGTTGGCAGGCTGTTTACACCTTGAATAAACCTCCTGCTGTAAGTAATCAAGAATATCTGTTCTCATGGTTCTACACCACCCCTGTGTTTATTATGCTTTATTTCTGCATAATTGTAAATAATGCATTATTTCTGCATATTATCAGATTATGCAAGAAATACATATTTTCAGGAGCATTATTCACAAGTACATTTTTCGCATGGTTACTTCTACCGGCTTACATTACGTTTTAGATTTTACCAACCGAAAACCTCCCAGATCAAAAGTTCTGAGAGGTCATAAATTCGTATTTAGCTGTCTAAGGCATTTTTCCGCCCATATTCACCTATTTATCCTGTGTCATATTCTTAATTACAACAAAATTACCTATCTTATTCTTTTGTATCCAATCCTGTATTTTTTCTTCCATGAAAAAAATATCTTCAAATATAGCAGTATCAGGCTTCATAATAATTTCTGTACCATGTTCACAAGCTGATTCCCTACATGAAATTTCATGCTGCGCCACACCTCTAACAAAATCTTGCTGATAACATTTACCGCCTCGATACACCTTTATCGTAAGACTTTCACAGAGTGAATTCACAACCTTCAGGCTATCCAATGGCAAATCCCCCATCCTGGCATATTCCAGCTTTGTAATTGGTGCGCCGGCAAGTATATTGTTTAAAATCTCTTCTCGCATTATTCCCTTTACATCAAGTGGAATGCCTCTGCCATCATCGGCTATGCTTACAACATTATCCGGAAGTAAATTAATTTCTATCTTTGAACAATATCCCTCTGCTACTTCCTCTATACTGTTTTTAAGAACTTCAAACACCAGTTGATGCATATCATCACATAAATTCACACTATCATTCTCCTTTTTGTCAAAATAATCCGCATTAACACAATCTAAAACATCCGGCAGTTTATATTGTTTTAAATGCCTTTTGATAATGCTTGGAGATGAACCAAATAATTTCACAAATGATCTCGTAAATCCTTCATGTGATTCAAATGAATACAACAGTGCAACATCAATTACCTTCATTCCGGCCAGCAACGAACCTACTGAATACTGAAGTTTTCTTATGCGTATATATCCCGTAACAGGTATCCCATATATATCTGAAAACAGCTTACTAAAATAATACGGACTATAGCCTGCAAAATCAGCCAATTCTTTCATGCTGATTTTTTCTGTAATATGGTTTTCAATATACTCTAATACCTTTACAAAATCATCCTTCTCCATCTGATATCTCCTTCCATGTTGCAAACGAAGCTTGCAATATAATATGAACTTGATGCTTCACACTATTATCATACCAAAAAGAGACAGTATAATCTTGATGGTATTTGTTATCTTTCTTTGTTTTACAACCAATATAGCTATAATAAGCTGACACAAATTGCCTTCTATGCCGTCGTCTGTCAGTTGAGCCGCCTTTTATATTCTTCAATCAATTTAGGCTGTATCAACGGGTATGTCCAGTTTGTCGGAAGTTCATCCATAAGTATGACCTTCTCCATCTCACTGTCCAGCTTACCGGAAAATTCCGTTATTTCTGCAAAGCATAAAAGCCCAAAGCTTTCTTCACCTGTCTCATTTACCCGAGTCTTTCCTGTGACAGAATACACGCATAAAGGCTCAATAGTAAATTCAACAGCTCCGGTTTCCTCCTTAAGCTCCCTTTTTGCGGTATCAAGGATGTTTTCTCCTACTTCTCTGTGTCCGCCCGGCACCTCGTATGTATCCCGTTCCTTATGCTTGCATAGCACCCACTTACCATTACTTTTGGATATGATTACTGCAAATTTCAATAGGGATTCGTCTACCGTATCATAGAATTTTACCTCAAGCACTTTTTCTTTCTCCTTCCCATTCTACCTTCTTCCTATTTCTTATAAAGATTAAGGTGTCAAAACATGCTTCTACAACCTTGCTGTGCATATTGTGTTATATTTATGCATG
>CAMAKT010000101.1 GCA_945836135.1 uncultured Clostridia bacterium
GTAGGAGATACATAGCATGGAAATCAAATCAGAAGCAAAATTAACCACATTTGAGGCAATAAGCATGATTATGGGAAACAGTATAGGAACCGGAATTATTGCGGTGCCATATCTTGCAACGAAGAACAGCATGCTTGATGTGGTATGGATGGTGGTAATTGCCTATATTGTCAATGTGATTCTGCATCTGATAATTGCAGAACTTTCATATAACAATGGAGGAGTACAGCTCGTCAAGAGCTTTGAAGGCGAATTGTTTCATGGCGTGGCAAAGAAGATATTCAGCTGGGGAGTATTTGTTGTGTATGGACTGGCGATAATGATTGGTGTAAGCGGGAATATTAATGGTGGTGCCCAGATATTCACAAACTGGTTTGGATTGCCAATGTGGGCGGCACAGCTTGTATATTATGTTATTGCAGGAAGCGTGGTATTCATGGGTATGAAGGCAGTTGGAATTGCACAGAAATACGCAGTGGTTCTCCTCATGGGAATCGTGGCAGTCATGACGGCCGGAACATTCAGTCAGCCTGTAAATGCAATGTATACAGCACCCTTTCACTGGAACAATCTGCTTGCGTTATATAGTATGGTAGTGTTTGCAACCTCAGCTAATCAGGCGGTAATTCAGGTGGTGAAAGGACTTGACGGTAATCCGCGCAAGATAAGAAAGTCCATATTTATCGGTTTCGGACTATCATCTGCCCTTGTGTTGATTGTGACAATGACGGTGCTTCTTGGAACGAAAGGAAGCATCAATAAGGAACTTGCATATATGCAGCTTGGCGAGAGTATAGGCAGATGGGCAGTCATTGTTGCGGGAATTTTTTCCATGTTTGCATTGCTGACAACTTTCTGGTCAAATACACTGGCTCTGCGTGATGTGGTACATGAGCAGGTAGGCATAGGAAATCGTACAAGCTGGCTTTTGGCTACGATTCCCTGTATCCTCTTTGCCATTTTTGGAGTAAACAGCTTTATTATTCTGACGCGAATAATGAGCGGTGTTGTGGTTCTTGTCAGCGTTATGCTGGTGTTTACCTACGGCAAATCAAGACGGAAAGCCGGGGCAAGCCCGATATGCGGTGTGATAGGAACGGTGCCGTTTCAGGTACTTATGGTTATTTCGACAATTTTGTCGGCGGTGGGCTCGCTTATTCCCTTAAGTTAGGAGGTTTCCATGTATAGTTCGGATGGATTCAGACAGATAGATGACGAAACATTTACACTAAGAATACCAAAGGGCAGGGATTTTAGAATTCTGCAGTTGACGGACCTGCATCTGGGATTTGGCTTTATCTCAAGGGGTAGGGATAAGCTTGCGCTGGATGCGGTGAGAAAGACAGTTAAAAAAGCCAAACCGGACATGATTGTGCTTACCGGAGATTCGATATATCCGTTCTTGCCAAAGGCGGGAACTCTTAATAACCGCAAGCAGGCAAAGAAACTGATGGAATTTCTGGATGGTTTTGAAATTCCATATACTTTGGTTTTTGGCAATCATGATTGTGAAATGGGCTCCACCTGTAACAAGGAAGAACTGGCCAAGCTGTACAAACAGGGAAAGTACTGTATATTTACGGAAGGCAGGAAAAATCTCACAGGCGTAGGCAATTTTTTGATTGAGTTAGTTGATAATTCAGGAAAAGTCTTTCTCCCGCTGGTTATGCTGGATTCCAATATGTACGGAGAAGGTGGCAATTTTTTTACCGGATTTGACTGTATTCATGATGACCAGGTGGATTGGTGCATGGAGCGTCTTAATGAGTTGAAGCAGGCATATCCGGACATTAATGCCATGGCCTTTTTTCATATGCCGCTTCGGGAATTTAAGGAGGCATATGAGAAAATGAAGCTTGGCGATAGAAGCGTAATCTATCGGCATGGTAACATTGGGGAGAAGAATGACCATTTTGGAATTTCTAAGTTTGAAGGAACATTTTTTGACAAAGCAGTAGAGAATGGTGTGATAAAGTGGATGTTCTGCGGGCATGACCATCTGAATACGCTGTCGCTTATATATAAGGGAATTCAGATGACCTATGGAATGTCAATTGATTACCTTGGTTACAATGGCATGAAGAAAAATTATACACAGCGGGGCGGCACGCTTATTACGAGAAAAGCAGACGGAAGTGTGGATATCATGATGGTGCCTCTTGGGGCAGTGGTGTCCACGAGGGTCAGAGGTGTTAAGGAAAAATAATCAATAAAGTATTTTTATTGTTGAATTATCTTTGCTATAATATGTTTAGTTTATATAAAATGATGTTGGGTTCAAAATGTATTCTGTTTTTTACAACATAATATTACTGGACAGAGGATATATGGACGAACCTGAGGAGGAAATGTCATGGGACTTTTTGTCAACTGCCTTGCCGTGGTATTCAGTACAATTATTGCAATCTGTGGTATCAGCTATTTTGTGCGTGAAAAGAATGCCGGGAGTCTGCGGTACTTTATGCTTATAATGGGCTTTTTCGGTGCGTTATGGAGTGGCGGATACGGCATTATGGGATTTACGGAGACTGCAGAAAGTGCAGCATTATTCCGGGCAGTCGGGCTGGTAGGCGTTGTAGGCTTCATGATGACGGAAGCACTGATGGTAGCATATATGAGTGGACTTCCTAAGTGGATGTTTCGCGCTTATGCAGCTGTATTTGGAATATTTGCAGTTGTGGATTTGTTCTTTTTCATACCCGATTACCATGAATTTGTGCGTATAGACGGGAGAATGTGCTATTATTCATCACATAGCATTGGAAGAACAATACATAGTATATTTTTGGCGTTTATGGCGGTAACGATGCTTGCCATTGCTATTATCTGGGTGCGCAAGGAAAAGCCCACTCGTCAGGTCTATTATGTCAGGGCTGCTATTTTCTCTAATTTTGCCATCCTCTTTTCCATATTTCCGGATACAATCCTGCCGATGCTTGGAAAACCTTCCTTCCCAAGCTCTGCTTATGGTATGTTTCTGACTTACATGATTACATGGTTCTGGGCAACAAGATTTAATGCCTTCAGTATCACGGTGGGAAATCTGAGCCAGTATATTTATGAGTCTGCCAATACCGCAATATTGATTTTTGATGAACATTTCCGGCTCTTTCTGGCAAATAATTACGGGCGGGGACTTCTGGGCATCAAAAAGATTGAAAATCAGAAGCTTTCTGAGCTTTTTCAGAGCACAGAAGAGGAGGCAGACAGGCTGCTTGCTGCGGTTTTACAGGATAACAAAGGAGTTGCGGAGCTGGTATCCGCACATGGAGAGGTCTGCTGTTCGCTGAATTTTTCCGTTGCCAGAGACTTTCATGAGGATCCGTACTGCATTGTATGCTTTGTGTATGATCTTACAAAGGAAAAGAATATGCTGGAGCAGCTTGTTCAGGCAAATGAAGCTAAGAGTCAGTTCCTTGCCAATATGTCCCATGAAATCCGTACACCGATCAATGGTATTCTGGGGATGGACAATATGCTCTTAAAAGAATGTAAAGACGAGAGCTTAAGGGAATACGCAAAAAATATCCAGAGTGCGGGGCAGTCGCTGCTTTCAATCATCAATGATATTTTGGATATATCCAAGATTGAGTCCGGCAAGCTGGAAATTCTTCCGATAAAATATGAGCTGTTTTCCATATTGAATGACTGCTATAACCTGACAAAAGCAAAATTGCAGGAAAAGCCGCTGGAATTTGAAATACAGGTCAATAAAAATCTGCCTTCATGGCTGTATGGAGATGAAGTACGGATTAGACAGATTATCAATAACTTTCTGTCCAACGCCGTAAAATACACGAAGCAGGGAAAGGTTACCTTCTGTCTGGATTACGAACAAAAATCCGGTGAGCAGATACTGCTTATTATATCAGTTGCCGATACGGGAATCGGAATCAAGGAGGAGGATTTTGGAAAGCTGTTTACGTCCTTTACACGTATAGAGGAAAAACGCAATCGCAATATTGAGGGAACGGGTCTGGGACTGAACCTTACCAAAAATCTGGTGGATTTGATGGGTGGCGAGGTTTTGGTGGAGAGCACCTACGGAAAGGGTTCCTGTTTTACTGCCAGAATACCTCAGAAAATTGTGGATGCCACGCCGATGGGAGATTTCAGCAAACGTTATCAGCAGTATCTGAGTTCTTCTGACGACGACACATTGTCCTTTTCTGCACCGGAAGCAAAGATTCTTGTTGTGGATGATGTTGAGATGAATCTAAAGGTGGTAAAGGGTCTCCTTAAGGAAACAAAAATACAGATTGATACGGCAACCAGCGGCAGACAGTGTCTTGAACGCGTAAAAACAAAGCGTTATGATGTTATTTTCCTGGACCACATGATGCCGGAAATGGACGGCATTGAAACACTGCAGAACATGAAACTGCTTAAGGACAACCTTAACGGGGATGGACCGGTTATCATGCTGACAGCCAACGCCATCGCAGGAGCCAAGGAAGAATACATGCAGGCGGGCTTCACCGACTATCTCACAAAGCCGATTCAGGAGACCGAGCTTCTGGAGATGCTTCTAAAATACCTGCCGGAGGAGCTTGTTCGTGAGAGCGAAGAAATGAAGGCCTCTGATGATGCAGCGCAGCCGGAGGCGACAGCCAATATTGAAGAGGCTGTGACGGCGGAGCATGTGGAAGAGCCGGGAATGGCAGTGGACATCTATAAATCGGAAAGTGGCCGAATGCAGCAGCTTGAAAAAATGGAAGGAATGGACATACAGACAGGGCTTTCATACTGCTTGAATGAGGAAGATTTTTATGTAGAGATGCTGGGAGAATACCTGAAATCTGACAAAGTGTCAAAGCTGGAAGAGTTTTTTGCTGATGGGGACTGGGATAATTACAGAACCCTTGTGCATGCATTAAAGAGTACCTCACTTACCATAGGAGCCGTTCATCTGTCGGAGGCGGCCAAGGCTCTTGAAATGGCAGCAAAAGACAAAGACACAGACTATATCCGGTCACATCATAAAGCTGCACTGGATGAATACATAGAGCTGATGGGCGGGATAAGGGAAATTCTGGAACCGGACAAATGACAGCAAGAATAATCGGGCACAGCCTTGTCTGATTTGGTACTATTAGTTCAGGCGAAAGGAATAGGTTAACAGTTATGGGATGGATAGAAGCAGTAGGTAAGGCGATACAGTATATCGAGGAGCATATCACTGACGAGCTCACAGTGGATATGGTTTTGCAGACCCATATAAGGAAGGTAAGGAGGTGCCGGATATTGTGTGGAGATGTATGATGACCCGACCAAGTATCCGAAGGGTACCCAGGACGACAAGTACTATTGCGAAATTTGGATTCCGGTAAAGCAGAAATAAATATACAGAATAAGCAGCAGAAGGCGTTCATCATCTGATGGGCGTCTTTTTGTTGTGCTTGCACAAATATAGCAAAGTTAACAGAATGTACATTAAGGGAACGTGTGTTATGATATTTAAACAGAAAATACCATGAATAGAAATCATAAAGGTTGGTTATAATTTTATATGCGCATAATCAAAAAATAAAGATTTCTTAACTTGCGTATAATCTAAAAAAGATATATAATATGCGCATAATCAAAAAATGAGCTGTTAATACATTGCGCATAATAGGGAGAGCCATATGATTTTAAAAAGAAAAATATATGATAAGCTGCTTGAATGGAAAAAGGAATGCGGTGGAACAAAAGCAATTCTTATAGAAGGAGCCAGACGAATCGGTAAATCTACTGTATGTGAGGAGTTCGGAAAAAACGAGTATGAAACATATATTCTTATAGATTTTGCAAAAAAGGATGCGGCAGTAGAGAGATATTTTATTCAGTATTTGAATGATTTGGACACTTTTTTCATGATGTTGTCCACTTATTTCGGGATAAAATTAGTAGATAGAAAATCATTGATTATTTTTGACGAAGTACAGATGTTCCCTCAGGCAAGAGCGGCAATTAAATATCTGGTCGCAGATGGAAGATATGATTATATTGAAACAGGTTCTTTAATATCAGTAAAAGAAAATATAAAAGATATAGTGATTCCATCAGAGGAGAGAAGCCTTTGCATGTATCCGTTGGATTTTGAAGAATTTGCATGGGCACTTGGGGAAGAATTATTAATAGGCTATATAAAGAAATGCTTTGAGAACAAGGAACCATTAGAAAGAGGTATGCATAATAAAGCGATGCTTTTGTTTAAACAGTATTTGCTTGTCGGTGGAATGCCTAAGCCTGTTGTTTTGTTTGTTTCAAATGGTAAAGATTTTGGCGCAGCCGATATAGCAAATAGAGACATTCTAAAATTATACCGAAATGATATTATGAAGATTAAGTCACAATACGGAAGTAAAGTGCTGGCTATATTTGATCAAATTCCGGGGCTGCTTTCCCAGCATGAGAAACGAGTTGTATTTAAGGATATACAGGAAGGCAGCTATGCAGATCAATATAGTGAAACATTTTTCTGGCTATCGGATTCTATGATATCAAATGAATGCTTCATGTGCAGTGATCCTAATGTTGGACTTTCAATTAACGAGGTTAGATCCTATGTTAAATGTTATCTGGGAGATACAGGTTTGCTCGTGAGTCATGCGTTTGATGAAAACGAGTTGCTGGAATCTGATGTCTATAGTCAGATTCTGAATGACAAGCTATCGATGAATGAAGGCATGCTCTATGAAAACGCAATAGCTCAAATGCTTACGGCAAATGGACATAAATTGTATTTTTATACGCATTATTCGGAGGAAAAACATCGAAATGATATAGAGATAGATTTTATCATTTCAAATAACAGCAAACTAAAATATAAAGTATTTCCAATAGAAGTGAAATCAGGAAAAAAATATTCAACATCATCGTTATTAAAGTTTAGAGAAAAGTATAGGCAGAGAATAGGAGAGAGCTATATTATTCATCCACGCAATCTTTTGATTAAGGATGATGTGCTATGTATCCCACCTTATATGACAATATGTTTATAGAATGGTTGACTACTAGAGGAGCCATACAATGAAGGGGACTCGATGCTCCGAAGAAACATAAATTCAAAAATATATGGTTTACAGTGCGGATAAAATGCTATATATTTTATATAACAGATAATTCGCAGGGGGTGTGAAGGTGGCATACAATCTACACGATGATAACAGAGCCGAAATGGATTTTCAGATTAATAAATATACTTTGAAATGCCTGAGAATAATGTTGTTTGCCATTACGGTTCTGTGGCTGATGAATATTCTACGCATCTTTATAGTGAATCAGAACCTGATGTCAATTGCATTTTTCACCGTTGCAGGCATACTGATTTTTACGCTTATATGTGGAAGAATTGTTGATTTGCGTAAAAAATGGGTGAAATACATACTGATTACTATAACCGTGTCCGCTATTATGGTGCTGGGGGTTACTTTGACATATCACACGTTGTTACTTAGTGTGATACCTTTGCTGATTGCAACACAATATACGGATAAAAAGGTACTTGCGTATACTTTTGCGCTTACATTAATTGGCAATTTTGTAATAGTAATGGGTGGATATTTCTGGGGAGTATGTGATGCAAATATGTTGCTGTTGACCACGGAACCAACATCATTTTATATGGGTGTATCAGGTAAGAGCGTAACCTTTGAAAGTATTAATTCCAATCCGTGGTATACTTTGTCGATGTACTTCGTACTGCCACGCTGCATTTTGCATACACTGATGCTTCCGATTATCCAGAGCATTTCCAAGAATATAATGAATACAGAGCAGCATGCAGTGGCAATGAAGCGTTTGAGCGAAATTGATGAGATGACAGGCTTATATAATCGTAATAAGTTCTTAAGTATGGTCGAGAAAGAATATATTCGTATGGATAAGCTCTGTGTCATATTCTGGGATGTTAATAATCTTAAGCAGATTAATGACTCTTTGGGGCATGAGAAGGGAGACGCGCTCATTACTACCGTGGGCAGGATGGTACTTACCTTGACGGATGTTAATAAAAAAGGGTACCGAATCGGTGGAGATGAGTTTGTCATTATAGTAGAGAATCCGCAGGAAGGAGAGATTGACGATCTATTGCATAAGTGGGAGAAACTTATTAAATTACAATCCCAAGCAGTTGAAATGGATTTATCGGTAGCTGTCGGATATGCATTAGGAGAAGGAAAAGAAGTTGACAGGATTATCAAAGATGCAGACCGTTTGATGTATCAGAAAAAGAAGGAACAGAAAAAGTTATAAGAAAAGTATTAATTAGTTCAAGGGCACATTAGGTAGGATAACTGATGGTTAGTCTGAATGCTGATATATTGTAATTGATATTAGACGAAAGTCTGATCTACGCTTGTTAGGGAAAATATTTCCTTAACAAGCGTTTTTATTTTCAGAAAAAGGAGGATTTACACATACTTGTAAAGGACGCAAAAGGAAATGAACTGTTGGAAGTAATTGATGTTACGGGGGAGCAGGCGGAGAAAATATATTCTCCGATCAACCATTGCCTGGCAGTCGTGAAGGTTGGAAATGAGTACCTTATGGGGTGGAATCACTGGCGAAAGGACTGGGAAATCTTCGGAGGATGTACCAAGCGCCTTTGCCAGATCTTCTATAATTGCTATGTCAGGCAGACCTTTTTCTGTCTCCCACTTTGAGATGGTCTTATCACTTACGTTGATTATTTCTGCCAGCTCCTTTTGCGTGAGCTTTCTCTTTTCTCTTAATTCTTTAATTGTTTTTCCTGTTAAGTATCCCATAATAAATAATCCTCCATGTCGGTTTTTTTATGGGTAAATCATAAATCATCGGCTGCAAGCCCGCAACCTACGGAAAGTAGACAACAAAAAAGAGGTATTAGAATTGTATCATAATTGATTGTAATTCCTGCCGAACTGTGGTAATATTCCAATATGGAACCCACGACAGGGGTGGTAGCCTCCTGAACTAATGAACCGGTTTGCCGGAATACATAGTAAGGGAGGTGGCGCTTATGACAGCTTATGAAATCGTTTCGATTTTCATCGGGATATCGGCTTTGCTGATGTCTTTTGGCAGTCTGCTCATTGCGTTGCTTGCCTTTCTCGATAAGAGAGACCGCAAGAGAAAAAAATAATGCCCGCCCTGTTGCAACCGGGGCGGGCGCCTCTCGCTGAGAGGTAACCACCTAACTGGGAAGCTCCACCTTTTGGAGTGGGGTTCCGTTGAAGGGCATCTGTTACCAGCAGGTGCCTTTCTTTACGCTTAATATACCACAGCATACAGATAATTTCAACTTCATTTTAAACTTTGTTTGTGTCAAGTAAACGTTGGCAATTTTCCATTTTTCTTTATGATCAACATATTTTCTTATAAAACTGCCGTCATTGATGGCAGTTTCAGGCTTAGTCCTCTTGTCTGCCTCTTAGCTGCCGGTGCAGTTTCTGTCAAGGGCGAAGCCACATGTGGTGCAATGCACCCTTGACAGAAAACTGTTCCGACAGCTTTCCTGTAATCAAGAGGACTAAGCCTTTCTTTGTACTTCCGTACGTCTTTTTAATTATTAAACGCTTTCATAAATGCCTTGGTCGACGCGCTTTGCATTGCGTCCA
>CAMAKT010000102.1 GCA_945836135.1 uncultured Clostridia bacterium
TCTTAGCTTCGTACATCGGAACTGACGTGCATAAATATAATGCGATATGCACTCACAATATAAATCAGCATATTTTGACCATTTATTTCATTGTAAAAAAAGTATTGAATTTCTTTGGCAGTGCCGCCTTATATTCCCTTCCGTCCGGCAGCACAACACGGTATGCGTGGAGAAGTTGCTCCTTAAGCCCGTACTTCTCATTAACTGCTTTTACTCCGTACTTATAATCCCCAAGTATCGGATGTCCCAAGGATGCCAGATGTGCCCTTATCTGGTGTGGGCGTCCGGTAATCAAATGCACTTCAAGAGCTGTATATCCATCGCCATATCCAAGCACATGGTAATCCGTCCTTATATATCGCTCATCCGCGTCGGCAGCATGGTTGTCACGATCCTTAATAGGGCGTACAGTTACCTTGTTATGTACCTCGTCCTTAATAAGCAGACCTTCCACACTGCTGTCGCTACTGACATGTCCCGCCACAACTGTAATGTAATATTTCTGTATGGTGCGCTCCTTTATCATTTTGGAGAGCATCTGTGTTCCTGCAAGAGACTTTCCTGCCAGCACCAGACCACTGGTATTGCGGTCAAGACGATTGCAGACTGACGGCTTGAAGGTGCGAAGCTGGGCGGTATCAATAGCTCCCGTATGGAGCAGATAACCAATTATATATTCATTAAGTGAGATATCCGAGGGCTGAGCCTTCTGGGTTAGCATTCCTGCTGGCTTATTGACAAACAGAACATCATCGTCCTCATATACAATGTCAAGCTTTCTATATGGATAGGCCTCTGCTACGGTTGTCTGCACAGTTCCCGATACACAACCGCCGAATTTCTCAATCGTATCATCCGACAAAAACAGCTTAACCTTATCCCCTACGGATAATATTTCTTTCCCCGTACACTTTGCAGAATTGAACACAATATTTTTTTTACGCATCATCTTATAGAAAAAAGATACCGGAGCCTCCTTTAAAACCTTTCCAAGATACTTGTCAAGGCGCTGTCCGGCTTCGTTTTTACCTATGATGTATTCCTGCATATTTACCCCTTCTCTGCCAAATTCAGATAGACATTATTTCAAAATTATAAGCAATTTTTCCAATATGTTCACGCTCTTCGTCACTGTATTCTTCAGGCTCATTGATGCTTACGGCTGCAAGCCTTTTTCTGAACTTGTTAAGGTCTGTATAAAAGCTTACATCCACATTAATATCATCGTTTTTAAGAAACTGGCGGATATATTTGCCGTGATAGGCTTCATCCAGTTTCTTATCAGGGCAATATATAATTATATGGCTTCGTGTAATCGCTGTGTATGGAAATTCCACACTTTTTTTCTCGGGTGTAATATATATATCCGCCAACAGCGTAAGCTTAGGATAATCCCGACACATTTCATCGAATTCTGCTTTGTCTGCCTTGCCGCATTTAGGGTACATAAGGAAATTAACGGTCATCTTGGCAGTAGGAAGCATAGCAACAATTGCCACAACAGTAAACAGATTGCCCCTGTCTGCAAAGATAAAAATACCGGTGAAAAATAAAAGCAGCACCAGAAGATAACCGCTTGCCATGGCAATTCCGGTCTGTATTTTGCGGTATCTGAAGTATCCCGGCTGACCCTTTTGTATTTTTTTCATGCAAATTTCCTCCTAGTTAAAAGAACTTCATAAGAAGCTTATGCGGCAGGAATCTTCCTGCGATATATGCCAGCTTCATAGGCTTTCCGTAGATGCTCAGCGCATTTCCCAGAGCGGCATCCTTGATTGCCTGTTCAACCACATCCTCCGGCTCTGCCATAACCATTTTCTTAAGGAATTTAACCTTAGTGCCTGCAACGTCAAAAAACTCGGTGTTAACCGGTCCTGGACATACACAGGTGACAGATATTTTACGTGACTTAAGCTCCGTTCTTAATGCTCTCGAATAACTCAACACATAAGCCTTTGTCGCAGCATATACGGCGAAATCAGGCTGCGGAATAAAGGCGGCTGCCGAACCGACCTGAATTATTCTTGAATTTGAGGAAATATATGGAAGACATAATGTCGTTACTGCGGTGAGGGCGCGGCAGTTTAAGTCAATCATTCCAAGCTGGGTGTCACAGTCAATCTCTTCACATGGGCCGGTTGCGCCATATCCTGCACAGTTGACCAGAAGCTTGATATCAGGCTGCTGTGTTTCAAGTAATTGCTTAAAATCCTGAAGCTCCTCCGGATTTGTTAAGTCCAGAGAAATTACCCTTGAATTGAGCTTGATTTCGGCTGCAATCTCTTCCATTCGCTCTGTCCTTCTGGCAATAAGCCAGATTTCGTCAAACTTTGAGTATCTTGCCGATATCTGTTTTGCAAATTCCCTTCCCATTCCGGATGATGCTCCGGTAACTAGTGCAATCTTCATGCGTATACTCCTCCCTTATTTTTTCCGCGTTGATTTCCTGCGTGTATCTGCATTTTTATTTAATGATTTATTTAAAGCTTTATTTGAAGTTCTGTTTGTTGATTTATCTGAAATCTTCTTATTATGCTGTTCTTTTGCCTTATTAGGTTCTATTTTCCTCGGTGGAATAAGGCATTTCTTGTCGAAGCCTATCAAATCCTGTCTGTGTTCCTTAAGAAGAGCCTCCTTGACAAGGTCGTAATTTGCAGGATTCCTGAACTGTATCAGTGCCCTCTGCATAGCCTTTTCATGTGGATTAACCGGCACATACACAGGCTTGAGATTGCGCGGATCCAGCCCTGTATAATACATACAGGTTGAAATGGTTGACGGTGTAGGATAGAAATCCTGCACCTGCTCAGGCATATAGCCCAAATCACGTATATACTCCGCAAGGGCTATAGCATCCTTTAGCGTGGAGCCGGGATGGGAGGACATAAGATAAGGCACTGCATACTGCTCCATTCCAAACTTCTTGTTAATACGATTATACCTTTCTAAGAAAGCTTCATATACTGAATTTTCAGGCTTACCCATAAGCTTTAAGACATTATCCGAAATGTGTTCAGGAGCTACGCGAAGCTGTCCGCTGATGTGGTACTTACAAAGCTCCTCCATGAATGTATCATTCTTGTCAGCCATCACATAATCAAAACGTATTCCCGAACGTACAAATACCTTCTTCACGCCCGGAATCTTTCTTAATTTTCTTAGAAGCTCCACATAATCGCTGTGGTCAGCCTTAAGATTAGGACATGGCTTCGGAAAAAGGCACTGCTTGTTGGTGCATACGCCCTTGGTAAGCTGCTTATCGCAGGATGGACGGCGGAAATTGGCAGTAGGGCCGCCGACATCATGTATATATCCCTTAAAATCAGGCTCCTTAGTCATCTTCTCTGCTTCTTCTACCAGTGATTCATGGCTTCTTGCCTGGACAATACGTCCCTGGTGAAAAGTAAGTGCACAGAATGAACAACCTCCGAAGCATCCCCTGTTGCTGGTAAGACTGAACTTGATTTCCGCAAAGGCAGGTACACCGCCAGCCGCATCATATGAAGGATGAGCCGCATTCATATACTCCATCGAATACACATCATCAAATTCCTGTGTGGTAAGGGGATATGCGGGAGGATTCTGTATAATGTACTCCTTCTCCTTATACTTCTCCACAAGATGCTTAGCTGAATACGGGTCTGTATTGCAGTACTGCTTATAGAAGCTCTCAGCGTAGGTACGCTTGTCAACGCATATTTCTTCGTAAGTCGGGAGCATTATATATTCATCGTACAGATGTTCAAGGCTCTTTGCTTTGTACACCGTACCCCGAATAAAGGTTATGTCCTTCACGTCAATTCCCGCTGAAAGTGCATCCGCAATCTCCACTATGGAGTGTTCACCCATGCCATATGAAATAATATCTGCACCGCTGTCAAGAAGGATTGAGCGCTTTACCTTGTCAGACCAGTAATCGTAATGTGCCAGTCTTCTTAAGGATGCCTCAATTCCACCGATAATAATAGGTGTCCGCTTATAGGTCTGCCTGATTAGATTACAATACACAATGGTTGCATAGTCAGGGCGCTTTCCAATAACGCCTCCCGGTGTATAGGCATCAAAGCTTCTGCGCTTTTTAGATACCGTATAGTGATTGACCATGGAATCCATATTGCCGGCAGATACAAGGAATCCAAGCCTCGGCTCTCCGAGTATGGTTATGCTGTTTTTATCCTTCCAGTCAGGCTGTGAGATAATCCCGACTTTATATCCGTTAGCCTCAAGAATTCTGCTGATTATAGCATGTCCAAAAGAAGAATGGTCAACATAGGCATCGCCTATTACATAGACAAAATCGCACTGTGTCCAGCCTCTCTTTTCCATATCAGCCCTGCATACCGGTAAAAAATCCTTCATAAAACTCCTCTTCAAACATTACTTATTCGATTTCCGTAAAATCTTCAATAAAATAATCCGCAAGCTCTGCCTTCTCATGGCGCGTGTTGTGGGAATAGTCATCCTCAACGGCAACCGTTGTCATGCCTGCCGTCTTTCCTGCCATTATACCCATCGTAATGTCCTCAAAAACTAGGCATTCCGAAGGCTCCACTTCAAGCTTTTTTGCAGCCAGCAGATAGATATCCGGTGCAGGCTTTCCTGCCCCTGCCTCACAGGAGGTGGTAACTGCATCAAACAATTCCAGAACTCCCTGAGCTTTAAGTACACCTCGTATCAGTGTCTCCGAATTGCTTGATGCAATCCCAAGCTTAATATTGTCCTTTTTAAGTCGGGTAAGGAATTCCTTTGCACCTTTTTTTAATTTAACCTCTGTTGTATAGCGTTCAAATGCCATATCATTCCAGCGTTGCTTGATAGTTTCCACATCATCGGAAAGTTCAAAGCGCTTCTTAAAATACTCTGCTGTCTCGGTAAAACTCATTCCCTCTATAGTCTTCTGTAAGTCCTCCGGCAGCTCCCTTCCGATGCTTCCCAGATAATCAATATCTATGAAACGCCATACCCACATGGAATCCACCAATGTTCCGTCCAAGTCGAACAAAACAGCTTTTTTGTTTTCAATCAGTTTATTGTAGTCAATTTTCATAGCTTTATCCTGTTACATTTTAATCTTTACTTCGTTGCAGCCTTAAGCATTGCAACCTCTTCATCCGTAAGCCTTCTGTACTCTCCCGGAACCAGAGTATCATCAAGAACCAGCGGTCCCATAGAAAGCCGCTTAAGATATGTTACCTGTGTTCCAACCGCCTCAAACATCCTCTTAACCTGATGGAATTTACCCTCATGTATGGTAAGGCGTATTCGGGAGGTATCCTCTTCCTCATTAACCTCAAGAATCTCAAGTACCCCCGGCATAACCTCCGTCCCGTCAAGAAGCTTCATTCCGGAAGCGAAGACATGTATATGTTCATCGGTGACAATACCCTTTATTATGGCAAAATACACCTTATCCACATGCTTTTTCGGGGCAAGAAGTCGATGTGCCAGGTCACCGTCATTGGTAATAAGCAAAAGTCCTTCTGTGTCCTTGTCAAGCCTTCCCACAGGGAACAAATCATTGCGCACCCGTTCCTTAAGTAAATCAAGAACCGTGTGTGCATGCTTATCTTCCGTGGCTGTAATAACGCCTGCCGGCTTATTAAGCATAAAGTATTCCCTGTGCAAATATGCTATTATCTGCCCATCTACAGCAACAATATCAATGTTTTCGTCTATCTTGGTATCCGATGCCTTGACAACCATTCCGTTGACGGTTATTCTGCCCTTTCTCGCCATCTCCTTAATGGCGCTTCTGGACGCAACACTCATCTCAACCAGATACTTGTCCAATCTCTTCATATATTTCTACATCCATCTCCAGCCGGGCAGATATTTATTCTTTACCTGACCGTTATTATATTTGCCCCAGCCTAAAGGAAATCCATCCACCATAATCAGCTTCATGGAATTATTCCCGGTTACACAGCTTTCGTCAACCTCAATTGTCTCACCCTTTAGATAGCGGATTACCGCATCATCCGAGATCTTAAGTCTTACACAACTGCTATATTGACCATCCTTCAAGGTCATTGCAAAAGCCTGGCTTGGTTCAAAACGGTTCTTCTTAAGCTCACCCAGCAAGGTTCCGGTTCTCATTGCCCGAAGTCCCTTTAACTTTCCTGCAAGAGGAGGTAAATAATACACATTCTCCTTCTGAATCACGATATCCGAAGAAGGAATCTCAAATGAAAGCTCCTCCAAGAAGGCTTCCAACTCCCCCGGCAGCTTCACCGCCTTGCCGCGAACCGGAACATCCTGCACTGCCTCCCCGTCCTTCTTAAGAAGCGCAACAAAATGTCCCTCACCCTGCATTTTGTGAGGGAAAATACGCACACACTGAGGCAGACCGATGCCTTTGGTAAAGCCTTCATAGGGGTGAATTGAAGATATACCCGAATCGAAAATATCTATCAGCGAAAAATCCGGATGATTTGCAAGGAACTCGCTGATATTGTCCTCATCTTCAAGCTTTGAAAATGTACATGTGGAATAAAGCATATATCCACCGGGCTTAAGCATCTGCGATGCCTGATGAAGTATGCTTCTTTGTATAGGTGCAAAGTACTCCGGACCATTCGTCTGCCAGCTTTTTATTAACTTGTTGTCCTTGCGGAACATACCCTCGCCGGAGCAAGGTGCATCAATTAGTATCTTATCAAAAAACTCTTCAAAGGTGGAGATAAGCTTGCCCGGCTCCTCACAGGTAATCACCACATTGCCTATGCCGTTTACCTCAATATTCTTAAGAAGTGCCTTTGCACGGGATGCCGATATGTCATTGGACACCAGAAGCCCGGTTCCGTTAAGCTTTGCTCCGAGCTCTGTGCTCTTACCTCCCGGCGCAGCACATACATCAAGTACCTTGTCTCCCGGCTCTACAGGCAGAATGTTGGCCGGAGTCATTGCACTCGGCTCCTGAAGATAATACAGCCCGGCATAATAGTAAGGATGCTTCGCAGGCTTATCCTCTTCGTCATAATAAAATCCATTATCTATCCATGGTATTTTCTTAAGCTTAAATGGACTGATTTTTAGAAAATCCTCCGTGGAAATCTTAAGGTTATTCACTCTGAGTCCGTAAAGACGCTTTTCATTAAAACTGTCGAGATATGCCTGAAATTCATCACCTAACAGCCTTTTCATAGCATCTAAATATTTCTGTGGTAATTCCATGTATTAATTCCTCTACTGTCTGCTCTGGGCACGATAACCCTGTGCTATAATATCAAGCTGCTTACTGAAAGCAAGCAGATGTTCCAAATCGTTCTCCTCATATATCCTGAAAAACTCATCCTGAATCTTAACCACATCACGCTTATTGGCAAGCTTATACAGATTCTGAATGTTAATCAGAATGTCGTTGACAATATTTGCCTTAAATGTAAATGAGTTCTGAGCATCCATAATCTCCTCATGTATGGATGACATTTCCTCGTCAAGCTTAAGTATTGCATCAGCGGCAGAGCTTAAGCGAACACGGATATGCTCAGGAATACTCTCACGATACTTATACTGAAGTGAATGTTCAATCGTAGCCCAGAAATTCATTGCAAGAGTACGAATCTGTATCTCCACAGGAATTGTCTTCTTCCCCTTGCAGGTCTCCACGTTGTAATTGATTATGATATGATAGCTGCGGTATCCGCTCTCTTTCATGTTCATAATGTAATCCTTCTCACGGATTACCGTCATATCACTTCTCTTTTTAATAATATCAACCACTGTATATATATCTTCGACAAACTGACAGATTATGCGCAGTCCCGCAACATCTTCAATCATGTCCATTACATGGTCTATAGGAAAGCCCTTCTTCTGAGCCTTCTCAATTATGCTGGATATTTTCTTCACACGGCCTGTAACCTGCTCTATCGGTGAGTAGATTGCCTCCTGCCTGTATTCATTGATAATATGGTTGAACTTAACCAATAGTTCATCCACAGCCAGCTCGTATGGAGCTAAAAGCTCTCTCCATAACTGTATTTCCATCTACACAAACCTCCCAATGACATCCCTGCCCATTCCTTCCCCAAAAAACACAGATGTCCTACTACTGCTTCATTGTTTCGAGCAGCGCTATAATATATTTCCACACCTTCTCAACCGACTTAACACTCAGCTTCTCCGCAGGTGTGTGGATATCCTTCATATCAGGCCCGATTGAAATCATGTCAAGCTGAGGAAGCTTCTCAGCAAAGAGACCGCATTCCAGTCCGGCATGAATTACACATACCTTGGCTTTCTCGTTAAACATATCCTCATACAGTTTAACAGCCTTGTCACGGAATTCAGATTCAGGATTGTATGACCACTCAGGATAACGTCCTGTCTCAACGTATTCACCGCCGAAAAACTCAATCAGGTAGCGCAGCTTATCGGCCAATGCCTGCTTTGCCGAGCCAACAGAACTCCTTACCGAGAAACTGATATTGATTGTATCCTCATTCATCGATAGAATACCAAGATTGAGTGAAGTTTCCACAAGCCCTTCAATATGTCCGGAAAACTTCTGAACACCGTTAGGTACATTCATAAGAATGAAGATAAATATCTGCTTATTCTTCTCCTCAATAACACGGCATTTCCCTTCCCCCAGCTTATCAAGCTGTACTCTAACACCGTCATCAGTACCTGAATATTCATTTCTAAGCTTTGCTTCAAGAGTTGCACACAGCTCCTTCAGCTTTTCTTCGTCAGCTCTATCAATACAGATATCAACCGAACATTCCCTGGCAATAGCGTTGTCCATTCTGCCACCTTTTAAAGCTTCAATCCCGTAGAACAATTCCTCATCAAGATTGAACAGCAGACGCCCAAGAATAATATGTGCATTAGCTCTGCCGTTATTGATTTCCATTCCGGAATGACCGCCTAAAAGCCCTGTAATGGTAATTCTTACACTTTCTCCGTCCATATCCGTATATGAAACAGGCAGCCTTAAGCTGGAGCGCATTCCTCCTGCGCATCCGACGATAAAAGCCCCTTCCTCTTCATTGTCAATGTTAATCAGATACTTAGCAGACAATACCGAACCATTAAGCATCTTGGCACCGTCAAGGCCTACCTCCTCATCAACGGTAAATACCGCTTCAAGCGCCGGAGCTTTGATTGTATCGTCATCAAGGATTGCCAATGCATAAGCTATCGCGATACCATCATCACCGCCAAGTGTTGTCCCCCTCGCCGTAACATAACCGTCCTCAACATATACATCCAGCGGTTCTTTCTCAAAGTCGTGTTCAAAGCCGCTTTCCTTCTCACATACCATGTCAAGGTGTCCTTGTATGATTACAGCCGGTGCGCCCTCATAGCCTTCACTTGCAGGTCTATAGATAACCACATTATTATATTCATCCTGATATACCTTTAGACCTCTTTTTTTGGCAAAGTCTACACAGTAATCACTTATCTGCTTTGTATTGTGGGAGCCATGGGGTATCTTCGTAAGCTCCTCAAAATAATAAAATACCTTTTCAGGCTGTATTCCCTGTAATGCGTTGTTCATAT
>CAMAKT010000103.1 GCA_945836135.1 uncultured Clostridia bacterium
ATTATATATTTATGAAAGTCGATTGCTCCGCACTTCCGTGCTCCCGCAATCGCCCCCCGATATTCGCAATCCGGGCTGCTCGCCCTCCTTGCTCATATCGTTGGGTGCGCCAAATTTACATAATTGCTGTCGTGCAAGCACACAGCAATTATGTATACTTGGCTTACTTTCATAAATAAAAAAAATCCGTGCGCCTTTCTTCGAGAAGGCGCAAAGAGCGTTACCGGTACAGCCAGCTCAATCCCGGCACCCCTGCGTCACATAGGAGATTCTGCTTAATGCTGCTTCGTTCCCGACCTGACATGGTTCACAGATTCCTATTGCGTAGGACCAAGATATCAACGCCACTTATACCGGGCAGCCCCTCTGCGGGCTTCCCTAGGAAAGACATCACCCCTGCTATAGCGGATTGCAGGTACAGGGCACCGCTAACTCCCCGGCTGCACGGAAATGTTAAACACAAATCCATAGGTTTATAGTATATCTGTATTTTGCACAAATGTCAAACAATTTATTCAAGTACAAAATACGTCACCTGCCATGTACCGTTCACAAGTTTGAACAGCCACCGGCATACAAATTCTTCATCCTCAACCGTATTCTCATCCGACTTGCGAATATGCATTGTACTGCGACAGGAGAAATAATTCTCATCATAGTAGAAAAAATCATCATAGGCTTCATCCAGTATCTCCACGTTGTCCGGAACCCATGCCCAAGCAAGAGTGGATTGTGCATTATATAGCAATTTCTCTGCCTGCGAACCGTCCTCCATCATACCTGCAACCGCATCCACCGAAGCTTTGCGGTATATATGGCGCACATAGGTTTCACAGAACTCCTTAACCCTTTCATAAACCGATGCGGTAAATTCCTCCGAAGCTGTTGTTTCATAGTTCATGAGTCCATTTTCATCCACAACATACTTATCCGTCACGTCATTTCCCCCGGCATCTTTTACACTTATTACCGGTTCCTTTATCATATCGCAGGCATAGTACACCTTATATCCAAAGCTTACACCTGTAAGCTCATACGCCATGTCCGTTATACTGTTCTCAATAACGCCTCCCCTGACATATTCCGGTTCTCCCACCTCGATGCCGTTAATGTACACCGTCATGTCATCCATAACCTTAAGGTATACATCATGGTATTCATAGTAATTTTCCGATATTGCAATATCTCTGATTTCCCACTTATTGAAGCCAAAAGAGTCCTTCTCGCCTTTTGCCTTCAAGGACACCATTGCCAAAAGCATGTTATCCGCGTATATATCATATACTGGACGAGCATCATTATATAGCTGGTCATTTTTTACATAGCTTAAACTTTTCCCCTTAATAAAATCATAATAGAACTGTTCATAATCTTCAAGGCTTTCAAACCTGCTCAATATCTCCGGTTCATTTTCTGCAATAAGCTGCTTGATATTATCCTGCTCAAAAAGCCCCATGACCTCATCCATTGCAAGCTCAGGTCTCCCCGCCGCCTCAGCTTCATTGTAGCTGTTCTGATATGCACTGAGATTCTTCCACAAAACCGAACAAAGCACTATTGTGAGTACCAGCCACATCCCGGCATATGACAGCAGGAAGAGTTTAAAAGGTGAACCTTTCTTCTTCCTCCTTCGCCGCCTTGGCGCATCATCCCTCTTGTTCTCATACTGATTCATTTTATCCTTTTCTATTGTATCTTTCATTTTTCCCCACTATATGTTTCTTTGAATGATTTTAGTATATGTTTATTTTATTACGATTGCCGTCGGGACTCCTCTGGCTCCGTAAATAGAAGAAATCTTATTGTATATCTCACCACCGTAATAGAACACCGTAGAGCCTCCTCCGTCAAGATTGGCAGCATTCACGGCATCAAACTCCACAAAAACATTAATCAAATCGTTCAGTGTTGCCCCAAGGCTGTGGGTCTGGCGCCCGTCAATTATAAGAAGCAGTACTGCTCCATCCGCTCTCTGTCCAATAGCGGTTCTTGGATTGACTCCACCACCGGTTCCCGTAACATTTGCCGGAATACCGTTTACAATAAGCAACGGTCCCCATGAAACGGCATCTCTTATTCCTGAATCCAACGCCTCTTTGGCTGTCATATTGCCTATGATGAAATAATCGTTTTCATCGAAACCGATTATCTCGTAGGATGTATTCAAATCGCCATATTTTAATTCACCCTCTGAAATAACAATTCCCAATGGTGTTCCACCATTGCCAACGCCGCCGATATCTTCAAAGCCGCCTGCATTGGATGCCGCTGTAGCATTATATCGTTCGCATATATCCGGTACGCTTAAGCCGGCGGAACCGTCATATGTATCTGCCGAGGTTCCCACAAACACCCTCGAAGGGTCGTTAATTACTATCATCGTTCCGGAATAGGTTGCTCCGGACACCGGGTGAAACTCCATTCCGTCTGCATAAACGACACCATCATCGCTCTCTGAGGACTCCTCCGTCAAATCCTTTCTTTCACCACTGTAATCCCTGTCTATGGTAATCATGGATGTATCTACTGCTTCATCAACATAATGCAACTGATTGCCGGCTTCAATCGCTGCGATTTCTTTCTGTGAACAATACAGATTTGCGAGGAAGCCTGCCATGCTTGTCTCACGTACAGTCAGCACAAACAGATTCTTTGCCTGAGGCGAAGGTCCCTTGGTCACCACCCACATTACGCAGTAAAGACACACTATCAGCATGAGAAGCGTCACCCCAATAAAAGCAAATATACGGCCAATAATCTTTTTCATACTATTTCATTACCTTTCATTTTCTTTTTTTCATTGCGTAATTTTTCAAAGAATTCCTGCATCATGTTTTTACATTCTTCCATAAGGACGCCCTTCGTTATATCAACACGATGGTTAAAACCTTCCATCTGGAGAATGTTAATTACCGAACCCGCACACCCCGCCTTGGCGTTCATGGTTCCGATAACCACCCTTGGAATCCGCGCCTGTACGATGGCACCGGAACACATCTGGCAGGGTTCAAGCGTCACATACAATGTACATCCTTCAAGTCTCCAGTCTCCTATTACACGACTTGCCTTTTTGATGGCTGCAATCTCGGCATGTGCCAGGGTGCTCTTGTCCGTGTTGCGTCTGTTGTAGCCTCTGGCAATGATTTTATCCTCATAGACAATGACACAGCCTATGGGAACCTCATTGATACGTGCAGCCTTTTTTGCCTGCCGGATTGCCTCCCTCATATAGCGGAGGTCCGTTTCATTCACCTGCTCCTCACTTACTGACTCTTGCGTAGACTGCATGGTCCTGCCACCTCCCGTTGAGCATCACATAATCCCTTGCAATGCCTTCATATTCATAACCGCAGCGCGTCAGGACACTGATAGACGCCGCATTGTCCGGCTGTACATACGCAACAATGCGGTGAAGCCCACTGTCTCGTATCGCGGAATCGGTAATACATCGCACCGCCTCTGTACACAATCCCCTTCCGGTATATTCCGGCAAAAGCTTATATCCGATTGTCGCTGAAAGGAAACTTCCTTTAACGATATTGCGCAGTGCCACAGTACCGATGATTTTACCTGAATCATTCTTCTCATAGATATAATATCTGGCACTCTTTTCTGCCGTGAAGCTTTCCTCCTCATATTTTAACACATAGCGTTGATAGCTCTCCGTGTAAAAGCCTTCCATGCGTTCCGGCTCCATTGCCCCAAAATATGAATCACCGGTTCTGTAAAACTCAAGAACCTCCGCACTGCAGTTTTCACCTAACACCTTGAGCATAAGCCGCTCTGTCTCATACTGAAAGTACATGCTTTTCCTCGCTTCTATAATGTCCCAAACCCAAAAACGGATAGACAACCTGAGAAAATAAGCTGCCTATCCGCTGTCCATATACATATATGTATATGTTATTTTGCATTCTTTATCAGTTCCTCAATCTTAGATGCCTCATCCTTTGTGAGCTTTCTCTTCTCTAAGAGTGATGCAAGAAGTGCTGATGGCTTACCATCAAACCAGAAATCCGCATCATCCTGAATT
Source organism: uncultured Clostridia bacterium (assembly GCA_945836135.1). GTDB lineage: Bacteria > Bacillota > Clostridia > Lachnospirales > Lachnospiraceae > CAG-882. The sequence continues at coordinate 4,034 of CAMAKT010000103.1, forward strand.
ACCTGACGTCTGTAGTCTTTCTCTGTGCGAAGTGCCTTGGCATATGACATCTTACCTACACGGTATGTCTCCACAAACTTCTTATCCTTCAATTTAGAAAGGAAAGTAACAACTGTGGTTCTTGCATAGTTCTTGCCGTATTCCTCATTCAGCTTAGCTATCAATGTCTGCACAGGAATATCTCCTTCATATGCCCAAATCTGTCTCATGATTAGTGTCTCGCAAACACTAAGCTCCGTAAATACTGTTCTCTTACTCATTTTATCCTCCAGCTCTCTTCGGTTTTATCTGATGCATTCATTATACCTACACCTTCTTATCTTTGCAACTGAATTTTATGAATTATTTATAAATTTACGGAATATTTTGTAAAAAAATCAGTATTTTTATATCAAATACTCCTTATACCAATATCCGAAATGATTCATCTTTACATCAGGGCGCATACTGAACTTAAATTTTTCAAATCCAAGCATGTTGGCTGTCATCTTTTCACGTCTGTTATATACCCCCGGTACACCCACCACAAGCACGTTGTCATCCTTCTTTCCCAGCAACAGATGATGGAAGTTAAAATACCCGTGGTTTACGAAGCTGTTATTCATAAGGCTTCTTGCTTCCTTCGGCAGCTTGGCAATCTCCGCAAGATCTATATCCACACAGTCATATATCTCATCCTCCGAAAAAGCAAGCACCGGTTCCTTTCCGTCAAAAAGCATATCCCTCTCCCTCGCAGCGGAAGGCATTTCATTCTCTGTTTTGTACGTCGCGGCAGATTCCTCCGATGCATGAAGCTGCCCCTGAAGCTCCTTTTCCTGTATTACCGGCTTCTGCTGCTCCGATGTCTGCTGCTCCGATGTCTGCTGTTCTGATGTCTGCTGTTCTGATGTCTGCTGTTCCCGTGCCTGCACCACCTGTTTCTCATGTTCAGTCTTAGTATCCCCGGAAATGTATACCTCCCTGATTGGCCGCTGCCATATAGGTATATCCTTAACCTCTGCATCTGTATCTTTATCTTCAGACTCATTATTTTTCAGAATATCATCCAGCAAGACAATTTTTTCCACCGAAAAATCTCTGTCATCCCATTGACTTGCAAATATTTTTCCCCTGTTGTTTCCCATTATGTACAGCCCGCACAGCTCATCAAACGCTGCCGTAAGCTCATCTTCACGGCGTGCCGAATAAAACTGTCCAACTCCACCGCGTATGACACACTCCCCCATATCTATCCCTGCAATCAGGTTATCACGCCGCACAAAAAAATATACTCTGAAGCTCTCCTCCGGTGCAAACGCTCCCTTCATATTAATCCACAGCTTAACTGTTCCGCCCTTGCGCTCCGTCTTGGCAAAACCCACATTCTTACTCTTCACCCCGTTATTATATGAGTAAAGATACGAAATCAATCTCCTATAATCAGACAAAAAAACCACTCTCCTCTCTATAACTGTGCATACGCACCACCATTGTGAAGATATGCAACAGATTATGAGATTATGAGTGATTTTTAATTATTATTTACTTTCCAAGCCCGTAAAATAGTTGCTAAGTTCGGCAAACTGTTCCAATGTAAGGGCTTCTCCGCGTATACTGCTGCTTACGCCAAGGGACTCGATGGCGGATGCAATCTCCTCCTTCGTGTAATGAAGCTCCGGGGAATTGCTAAGTCCGTTGGCAAGAGTCTTACGTCTCTGATTAAAGCTTGCCCGTATCAGTCGGAACATAAGCTCCGGGTTGTCCACATTCACAGGGCATTTCTCATACTTTTTAAGCCTAATAACCGCTGAGCCGACATTAGGCCTTGGCATAAAGCATGTAGGCGGTACATTAAGTACAATCTCCGGCTTGGCATAGTACTGCACCGCAAGGGACAATGCTCCGTAATCCTTCGTTCCCGGCCCGACCTGCATACGATCCGCGACCTCTTTTTGAACCATTATGGTTATGCTGTCAATTGGAACATGACTCTCAAACAGCCCCATTATTATCGGGGTAGTAATATAATATGGGAGATTGGCAACAACCTTTATCGGTCTGCCTGCGTTCTTCTCCTGCGCGAGAGCTCCTATGTCCACTTTGAGAATATCCTCATTGATAACCGTGACATTATCGTATCCGGCAAGTGTCTCCTTAAGAATCGGTATCAGGTTAGTGTCGATTTCAACCGCAGCAACCTCTCTGGCATTTTCACACAGAAGCTGGGTCATGGTGCCGATGCCGGGGCCTATTTCAAGGACAAAATCATCCTTTGTAACCCCTGCCTCCCGCACAATCTTTTCAACCACGTTGCCGTCAATCAAAAAGTTCTGTCCAAACCTTTTCTGAAAAGCGAAGCCATACTTATCTATTATTTCACGTGTATTTGTAGGATTGCCAAGATGTTTTCTCTCCACCTTAATCTCCTCTCTTAGTTTATTTTAAACAGCCTCCTCGCATTCTCACAGGTTGCATCGATTACCTGCTGCGGTGTGACGCCCTTAAGCTGCGCAATTTTGTCGACGATATACGGCAGGTTAAGGGAGCTGTTGCGCTTTCCACGGTTCGGCACCGGAGAAAGATATGGGCTATCCGTCTCGATAAGAAGCTGTGACAGGGGCATCATCTCCACCGTCTCCACCAATTTTTTGGCGTTCTTGTAGGTCACAACACCTCCCACTCCCAGATAAAATCCTCGGTCAAGATAGCTTTTTGCCATCTCGGGTGAATAGGAGTAGCAGTGTATCACACCTCGGATATCCTTATAACTGTCCGACAAAAGAATATCCGCCGTGTCCTTGGCTGCCTCCCTGCTGTGAATGATGACAGGCTTATCAACTTCAATTGCTAAGTCAAGCTGTCTTATGAACCATTTCTTCTGGATGGCAGGCTCGGGCTCATTCCAATAATAGTCAAGACCAATTTCTCCGATTGCCAGCACCTTGGAATTTGTCATTGCCTGTGCCTTCATATAGGCTATAAACTCCTCTTCAAGCTCGGCAGTCTCATTGGGATGGACACCGACTGCAGCATATATATAGTCGTATTCTTTCGCCAACGCAATGCATGCCTTTGTGGAGGCGCAGGACGCCCCCACATTGACAACATACTCTATTCCGCTTTCAGGAAGTTTCTTAAGCATTTCCTCCCTGTCATCATTAAACGCCTCATCATCATAATGAGCGTGTGACTCAAAAATACCCATAATTAACGCTGCCTCTCTAGCCTATGGACGCGCCGCTTGGCATATCCTTCTCAGATGTGAGCAGCGACAGCTTGCCGTCAGCGTCCTCTGCGCACAGAAGCATGCCCTCCGACAATATTCCCGCAAGTTTGGCAGGCTTAAGGTTAGTGACAACCACAACCTTTTTGCCGACCATCTCCTCGGCTGAATAATGAGCCTTGATGCCGGATACAATCTGGCGCACCTGACTTCCGATTTTAACCTGTGAGCAGAGGAGCTTCTTTGACTTAGGAACCTCCTCACACTTGATAATCTGTCCAATCTGAAGCTGAACCTTGAAGAAATCATCGATGGTAATCTCAGGAAGCGCTTCAACATCAATGCCCTCCTCGGACTGCTCTGCTGTAGCTTCTTCCTGCTTATCCTCAGCGCTGTTTCCTCCCGCATCTGCACCGGCAGCCGCCTTCTGCTTTTCCCTGATAACCTCTACCTTTTCCATTACTTCCTTCACATCAAGTCGTGCAAACAGAATCTCAGGGATATCGGTAACCTTGTTTCCTGACGGATATCTTCCGAATACATCCAGCTCCTCTCTTGTTCTCGGCTGCGCACCAAGCTGTTCACGAATGCGCTTGGCAGTTCCCGGCATAAACGGCTCAAGAAGCTGCGCTCCGATTAAGATTCCTTCAACAAGGTTGTAGAGAACTGTCTCAAGGCGTTCCTTTTTGCTCTCATCCTTGGCAAGTGCCCAAGGCATAGTCTCATCAATGTATTTGTTGCATCTCTTAAAGAGGTTGAAAATCTCTGTCATGGCATCGGCCACGCGAAGCTCATCCATCTTGGCATCCACCTTAGCCGGTGTGTCAAGCACAACCTTCTTAAGGTCATCATCCACAGGCTCGTTTACTCCGACATTGTTTACCACGCCGCCAAAATACTTGTTGGACATGGATATGGTTCTGTTTACAAGATTTCCCAGGGTATTGGCAAGCTCTGAGTTCATTCTCTCCACCAGAAGCTCCCATGTAATCACGCCGTCATTTTCAAACGGCATCTCATGCAGCACGAAAAATCTTACTGCGTCAACACCGAACATATCCACAAGGTCATCGGCATATATAACATTTCCTTTGGACTTACTCATCTTGCCGTCACCCTGAAGAAGCCATGGGTGTCCGAATACCTGCTTAGGCAGCGGCAAATCCAGAGCCATAAGGAAAATCGGCCAGTAGATTGTATGGAAACGGATAATATCCTTTCCAATCAGGTGCAAGTCGGCAGGCCAGAATTCATTGAACAGCTCCCCGTTGTTGCCGTCCACGTCATATCCAAGACCTGTAATATAGTTAGTAAGTGCGTCAAGCCATACATATACCACATGTCTGTCATCAAAATCCACCGGAATTCCCCACTTGAAGGATGTTCTTGACACACACAGGTCCTGAAGTCCCGGAAGCAGGAAATTGTTCATCATCTCATTTTTTCTTGAAACAGGCTGTATAAACTCAGGGTGTGTATTGATATGCTCAATAAGCTTGTCCGCATACTTGCTCATTTTGAAAAAGTAAGCTTCCTCCTTGGCAGGCTTAACCTCTCTTCCGCAGTCAGGACACTTGCCATCCACAAGCTGGGATTCTGTCCAGAAGGACTCACAAGGCGTACAGTACATTCCTTCATAATATCCCTTATAGATATCACCCTTGTCATAAAGCTTCTTAAAAATCTTCTGAACCTGCTTCTCGTGATACTCATCCGTAGTACGGATAAACTTATCATAGGAGGTATCCATCAAATCCCATATTCTCTTAATCTCACCGGCAACATTGTCAACATATTCCTTCGGTGTAACGCCTGCCTCTGCTGCCTTAAGCTCAATTTTCTGTCCGTGCTCGTCGGTTCCGGTCTGAAACCTTACGTTATAGCCCTGAAACCTCTTGTAGCGTGCAATGCTGTCCGCCAGCACAATCTCATAGGTATTGCCGATATGGGGCTTGCCCGATGTGTAGGCAATGGCGGTTGTGATGTAATAATTCTTTTTTTCCATGATTAAAACCTCTTTTCTGAAATATTACTATATTTGTGATACATGCAAAATAATAATTTTACTATTATAGAGATTGGTTAAGGTGTCAAAACATGCTTCTACAACCTTACTGTGCATATTGTGTTATATTTATGCATGTCAGTGACTTATGGGAGAAGCTTAGATGTTCTTGGCACTCTGCATAGATATCAGCAAATTTCGGCATGGATGCCGAAATAGATGCAATGGAGCCATGGATGGCGACTTTGCATCGGTTGCGTATGATT
>CAMAKT010000104.1 GCA_945836135.1 uncultured Clostridia bacterium
TTCGAGCTGTTCGAGGTACTGTTAAGCTACTTTTCCAACACCATCTCCTTCGTCCGTGTCGGAGCATTTGCCGTAAGCCATGCCGCCATGATGGAGGTAGTTCTCATGCTGGCAGGTGCCGAGAGCGGCTCACCTAACTGGATTGTAGTTGTACTTGGCAACCTTTTTGTATGCGGCCTGGAGGGCTTAATAGTAGGCATTCAGGTTCTGCGACTTGAATATTACGAAATGTTCTCTCGTTTCTACAAGGGAACAGGCAAGGAATTTACACCACTAAAAACTGCTTCAAGAGCACGTTAGAATATTGCGAAACTCTGTACTTTGATACCGGACGTTGTGAAATTTTACTATATCGCCACCAGGCACGCTCTCGCTGCGTTTTGCCACGTAGCGGTGCATAAGCGGCTAAAGTACAGCCGCTAAGCACCGACGGTCACATACGTTGCCTTGCAACGTTTTGCACCATGGCTTGCGATATAGTAAAATTTCACAACTGTTCAGTGATAAATGAGAGTTTCGTAAATACTTATAAAATAACACATATCAGGAGGAAAAAATCATGTCAGTATTAGTAAAAACAACCATTATTATTGCACTCATCTTAAGCATCATCATTCCTTTCGGTGCATTTCTCATCGGTGAGAGGAACCGTGGCAGGTATAAGACAAGCCTTGCCATTAATGTATTTCTCTTCTTCGGCACAATGCTTCTTACAAGCATTGCAATGTTTACAGGCAATGTACAGGCTGCCGAGACTGCAACCCAGTCCGCAGGTCTTGCCACCGGTATGGGCTATCTTGCAGCAGCTTTAGTTACCGGACTTTCATGTATAGGCGGCGGTATTGCCGTAGCAAGTGCAGCCAGCGCAGCTCTTGGTGCTATCAGCGAGGACTCCAGTATCCTTGGTAAGTCCCTTATTTTCGTAGGTCTTTCAGAGGGTATTGCACTTTACGGACTTATCATCTCCTTCATGATTCTTGGTAAGCTCTAAAATAAGGAATTTGACTATGAAAATGTATCTGATTAGTGACAATATAGACACTGCCACCGGCATGCGTCTTGCCGGTGTTCCCGGTGCAGTCGTACATGACAATGAGCACCTGCGAATGGAGCTTGACAGCATCTTAGCGGACAAGGACATAGGTATTGTCCTGATTACCGAGCAGCTTGCAAGGCAGTTTCCCGATACCATCAATGATATCAAATTAAACCGCAAACAGCCCCTGTTGGTCGAGATTCCCGACAGGCACGGGACCGGGCGCCGGGCAGACTTTATTACGGCATATATTAACGAGGCAATCGGACTTAAATTATAAAAGAAGGTGAAGCGTGTGACCACTGATGAAAAACTTAAGCACTTCCTTGACACCTCCATGGAAGATGCGAAAAACCAAAGCGAAACCATGATTAACGAATATACTGCTGCCCTTGACAAGCTTTTTGAGGAGCACAAGGCAGAGACCACAAGACGCATGGAACTGCGTCTGAAAACTGAAAAAGAAAGACAGAGCAGGGAAAAGAATAAGGAGCTTGCCCTTAAGCAGATTGCCATCCGGCATGAAATTACGGACAAGTCGGAGGAGCTCACCAACATGATTTTTGTTGAGGTGGAAGATATGCTTGAAAAGTTCATGCAGACCCCGGATTACGAAAAGCTCCTCATTAAGCAGATTAAAGAAGCTCTTGACTTTGCCGGCGGCGAACCTATGACAATATATATTGACCCCTCCGATGCTTCTCTTCAGGCAACTCTTGAGCTTGCCACAGGTGCACAGATTGAATTAAATCCTGCTTCCTTCAAGGGCGGTACAAGGGCTATAATTCACAATCGTAATATACTTATTGACAACTCTTTTGAGCAGAAGCTGGAAGAAGCCCGAGATGGCTTCACACTCACCGGAAAGTAGAGGCACACCTATGGAAAATGCAGGAACAATATATGGAATTAACGGGCCTATAGTGTATCTTAAAGGTATTACCTGCCTTAAAATGGCTGAGATGGTATATGTCGGCCATGAAAAGCTGGTAGGTGAGGTTATAGGCCTGACAAAAGATAAAGCGACCATTCAGGTATACGAGGAGACCACAGGTCTTAAAATAGGTGAACCCGTCCTATCATCCGGAGCACCTATTTCCGTGACTCTGGCTCCCGGAATACTTCATAATATATTCGACGGTATAGAGCGTCCCTTAAGTGAGATAGCAAAAGCCTCCGGTGCATATATAAGCAGAGGCATAAGTGTTGACTCCCTTGACACCGGAAAGCTCTGGCAGACACATATTACCGTGAAGCCGGGGGATATGCTATATGGCGGAAGCATAATAGCTGAGGTTCCCGAGACCAAGGCCATTGTCCACAAGGTTATGCTGCCTCCCGACACACAGGGACGAGTCATTTCCGTCGTCCCGGACGGCTCCTATACAATCAACGATACAATCTGTACAATACAGCTTTCCGACGGCACAGAACGCAACCTCTCCATGACACAGCACTGGCCGATTCGTGTTCCGCGACCTATCCAGAAGCGATTTCCGGCAAACCGTCCGTTAATCACAGGACAGAGAATACTTGATACCCTCTTCCCTATTGCAAAAGGCGGCACTGCGGCGGTTCCTGGCGGATTCGGTACAGGTAAGACAATGACACAGCATCAGATAGCCAAGTGGTCCGATGCTGACATAATAATATATATTGGCTGCGGTGAGCGTGGCAACGAGATGACTCAGGTTCTTGAGGACTTCTCCAAGCTCGTAGACCCTAAGACCGGCAATCCTCTCATGGAACGCACAACCCTGATTGCCAACACCTCCAATATGCCTGTTGCAGCCCGTGAAGCCAGCATCTATACAGGTATTACCCTTGCGGAATACTACCGCGATATGGGCTATGATGTGGCAATCATGGCAGACTCCACATCAAGGTGGGCTGAGGCACTTCGTGAGCTGTCCGGACGTCTCGAGGAGATGCCTGCTGAAGAAGGTTTCCCTGCCTACCTTGCATCCCGTCTCTCAGCTTTCTATGAGCGTGCCGGTATGGTGGAGACCCTGAATGCCTCGGAAGGCTCCGTATCCATCATCGGAGCCGTATCCCCACAGGGCGGTGACTTCTCAGAGCCCGTCACCCAGAATACCAAGCGTTTTGTACGCTGCTTCTGGGGACTTGACAAGTCGTTAGCCTACGCAAGACATTTCCCGGCAATACACTGGCTCACCAGCTATTCCGAATATCTTGACAATCTCGCAGGCTGGTATACTGACAATGTCGGTGAGGATTTTGTTGACTGCCGCAACCAGCTTGTAGCCATTCTCAACCAGGAGAGCAGCCTGATGGAGATTGTGAAGCTCATCGGAAGTGATGTTCTTCCTGACGACCAGAAGCTAACCCTTGAAATAGCACGAGTTATACGTCTCGGATTTTTACAGCAGAATGCCTTTCATCCTGAAGACACCTGCGTTCCGCTTTCCAAGCAGCTTAAGATGATGGAGACTATTCTGTACCTTAATAAGAAAGCCAGAGCCTTGGTCACAATGGGTATGCCAATGTCAGTTCTCAAGGAAAGCAATATTTTCGAGCGTGTCATAGCCATCAAGTATGATGTTCCTAATGACCACCTTGAGCTTTTTGACGATTACCACAAGGAAATAGATGCCTTTTATGATGAAGTACTTGAAAAAAATGCTTAACGCAGAAACGAGGGAAACATACAATGTCAATAGAGTATCTTGGATTAAGTGATATCAACGGCCCGCTTATTGCCATTGAGGGCGTTGAAGGCGCAGCATTTGAAGAGATTGTAGAAATTACAGTGGACAACAAAGAAAAAAAGCTCGGCCGTATAGTTGAGCTGTACAAGGACAAAGCGGTGGTTCAGGTATTCGGCGGCACGGACAATATATCCCTGCGCAATACCCGCACAAGACTTACCGGACATCCCCTTGAGCTTACTCTGTCCGAGGAGCTTCTCGGCAGAACCTTCAATGGTATCGGCGAGCCCATTGACGGCCTGGGACCTATCGTTTCCGACCTCCGCCGGGATGTAAACGGCAAACCGTTAAATCCCGTTACCCGTGAATACCCACGTAACTATATTTCCACAGGTATATCCGCCATCGACGGTCTGGCAACCCTGATTCGCGGTCAGAAGCTGCCTATATTCTCAGGTAACGGTCTTCCCCACAATGAACTTGCTGCCCAGATTGTAAGGCAGGCTTCCCTTGGCGGCAGCCAGGATGAGAAATTTGCCATCGTATTTGCCGCCATGGGTGTCAAATATGACGTAGCGGAATTTTTCCGCAAGACCTTTGATGAGAGCGGTGTTTCCTCACATGTATGTATGTTTTTAAACCTTGCCAACGACCCTGTTGTGGAGAGACTCATAACCCCTAAGATGGCGCTTACCGCCGCAGAGTACCTTGCATTTGAAAAAGGAATGCATATACTGGTCATCCTTACGGACATGACCTCCTTTGCAGAGGCTCTGCGTGAGGTGTCTTCCTCCAAGGGCGAGATTCCTTCAAGAAAGGGATATCCCGGCTACCTCTACTCCGAGCTTGCCACAATCTATGAGCGCGCCGGAATCGTGGAGGGCTGCAAGGGTTCAGTAACACAGATACCGATACTTACCATGCCTAACGATGACATAACCCATCCTATTCCTGACCTGACAGGCTATATCACTGAAGGACAGATAGTACTTGACCGTAATCTACATGGTCAGAATATCTATCCTCCTGTCAATGTTCTTCCTTCCCTGTCCCGACTCATGAAGGACGGAATAGGCGAAGGCTACACAAGAAAAGACCATCAGGACGTGGCTAACCAGCTCTTCTCCTCCTACGCCAAGGTCGGCGATGCACGTGCCCTTGCCTCGGTAATCGGCGAGGACGAGCTGTCCCCTATCGATAAGAAATATCTTGCCTTTGGCAAAGAATTCGAGACCCGCTTTATCGGACAGGGTGCTATGGAGAACAGAAGTATCATTGATACCCTTACCCTGGGCTGGGAGCTTCTTAAGATGCTTCCTCGTGAAGAGTTAGACCGTATAGATACCAAGCTGCTTGACGCGTATTATTAGGAGGTTTTCCTATGGATCCGAATACCTTTCCAACCAAAAGTAACCTCATGCTGGCAAAGAACTCTCTTAAGCTTGCGATGCAGGGTTACGAACTTATGGATAAAAAACGTAATATTCTCATTCGTGAGCTTATGGAGCTTATTGAGCAGGCAACCTCAATACAGTCGGAGATAGATACCACCTTCAAAAGAGCATACGCTGCACTGCAGGCTGCCAACATAGACCATGGTATAAGCTATGTGGAGGAAATTTCACACAGCATTCCCATTGATGACTCCATAAGAATCAAGACACGAAGCATCATGGGCACGGAAATTCCTCTGGTGGAATATACTCCCGACTCTGCCCCTGCCTTCGGCTTCTACAGCACAAGAGAGACTCTTGACCGCGCAAGGAGCCAGTTTGATAAGGTGAAGGAGCTTACCATCAAGCTTTCCACTATTGAGAATTCGGCATATCGTCTTGCTGCCAATATAAAAAAGACACAGAAACGTGCCAATGCACTTAAGAACATAACCATTCCTTATTATACATCTCTATCCACCAGCATACAGAGTGCATTGGAGGAGAAGGAACGTGAGGAATTCACCCGCCTTAAGGTCATTAAACGTACCAAACAGTCCCGGGAGCAGAATTAATATATTTTTTCAGAAATGAGGATTATCATGCATTCCTGCAGAAACAATATTGGCAAATATATTCTTATATGGAGCTATCTTGCAATATATTTGTTTACATTTATAGGTTTATCCCTGCTTGATATTCATAAAGTAAATGCGGGAAGCTCCCAGGGATACCCGGAAGCACCCGAAATAATCACGGATTACTGTATTCTCATGGATGCCGATACCGGTAACATACTGTACGAGAAGAACAGTAATGAGCAGTGCTATCCGGCCAGCGTTACCAAGCTTATGACCGCGCTGCTGGTGGTTGAAAACTGCAATATGTCGGATACTCTCACGGTAAGTTCAAATGCCGTCGCAAGCGTCAAATACGGCGATGCCACGGCAGGGCTTAAGAAAGGTGAGGAGTTCACCATAGAACAGGCGTTAAATATCATGCTTATCAAATCTGCCAATGATATGGCCTATGCTCTTGGTGAATATGTGGGCGGCTCCATTGCCAATTTCGCAACTATGATGAACAAGAAGGCAGAGGAGCTTGGATGTCTGAACACCCACTTTTCCAATGCAAGCGGTCTTACTGACGTCAACCATTACACCACCGCCTATGACATGGCTCTTATATGCCGTGCCGTTATTGATGTTCCGGCTATAATGAATGCCATTTCATATACAAAATCATACTCCGTGCCGCCAACCAACATGACCTCAGATACCAGATATTACAAGCTCTCCCACAGCATGGTGACGGGAAAATATCTGTATGAGCACTGTATAGGCGGCAAAACAGGCTATACCGACGCTGCGGGTCATACTCTTGCCACCTTTGCCGAGAAAGACGGCCTGCGCCTGATATGTATTATATTTAATTCCACCGATGAAGAGAGATATCAGGACACAACCGCCCTTTTTGAGTATGCTTTTAACAATTTTCACCGCGTTAACATCTCGGAAAATGAGGATTCCTTCAGTTTTAATCAGGGACTTGGACTGTCTGCATTCGGAATCAACGGTAAAGCATTAAAAAGCCGTACCGGTATTACGCTGTCCATACCTTCAGAAGATTATTTGCTGATTCCCAATGGTGTGCATTTTTCCGAGCTTAGCAGAGAAATAGTATATAACCAGACCACCGAAGAGTCTGAACTTTCCGGTGGTTACGCATCCATATACTATTACTACGATAATCATCCGGTAGGACAGACGAACCTCATAATCCCTATGAGTTCCAACACTACCATCTCCACCGGACTACCTTATCTGACGGCTGCCGGTTCAGATAACACCAATACGGTATATACTTTACAAGGAGGGCGCTATATAGCCGTTAATCTATGGCTCTTTATTGGAGCTGTATGCATTATTGTCCTAATTATTGTACTGATACTTCATTCAAAAAAGACCCGCCACGACCTGAGGTTTGATTAATCAAAACCTTACCCCTCGTGGCGGGTTATTTTTTCTTTTTCTGTCTTCGCTCCCGTCGGCGCATCCGCACCTCCTGCTGTCGCTGCCTTATCTCCTCTGCTCCGGTTTCATCGGTAATCTTAAGAATCCTCTGGGCATAATACTTTCCGTTCTCGTCCTCACGTATCTTAAATCTTCCCTTGATATAACCATGCTGTCTGCACTCGGCAAGACAGTAATGCATCTTGGAGTTCATTGTAAACCAGCGTATCTTCTTCCGGGCCATGCGTCCGCACAGATAGCATCTTGTAGACAGCAGTTTCGGACTGCGCACAAGTTCGTCCCTGTCTAAGTAGCCCATGGTAATATACTTTTCGTAGGTGCCGTAATTAACACATATCTCCTCATCAGGACTCTCGGGAATATGATATGTGTCGATGGAAAAAAATGTTCCCACCTTTTCCATGTCAATCCTGCTCATAACCTTTGCCGTATATTCGGCATCGCTTATGGCACTGTGGAACTCTATATCTTTCCCAATCCCCAGCATGTCCACCGCTGCCTCCAGAGAACGTCTCGCCTTGCCGTCTTCCTTGTCAATGGAGAAAAGCTTCTGTACATCATAGTAAAACAAAGGCTGTTCAAATGGGCTTGTCATCCTGTAAAAACTCATATTCCTCTGCAGCTCTATAAGATCTGAGGTTCCCCACGTACACATACGGTAGCTGCCCGGCTGTCCGCACCACTCAATAAATTCCGTCACCGCATCCGTAAACTGCCTGCCGCTTTCCAAGACTTCCATTGATGCATGGGTAAGTCCCTTGGCAACATAATGCAGTTCCTTGTACACCTGCGGTCTGATATAACATGAAAAAGAGTCCAGCCTCTCGCAAGCTTCATTAAGCTTAACCGCACCTATCTCAAATATCTCAAAGGGAAGCCCACGAACCTCATCATCCTTGCCGCTGGGACACTGATTCCACTCTAAATCCAATACAATGTAATTCATAATTAATACCTTAGTTAATATTATGATGTCAACAACCTGCTTTTTTATTATACAAAAGAAAAACCCCATAGGCAACTATTTTCAGTTGCCTAAAAAAAACATCAGTGCTATAATTTAAGTAATAATTTATCAGTTTTATAGTACGTAATAACTAGAATACGGAGGGATGAACTTGCATAACCAACCTGTAAGAAATAAAGTCAGAGCATACATAATCGCCTTTGTGCTGATTGCTGCCTTCTTTTCTGCGGTAATATTCTGTTCCAACAGAATCAGGCGGGAAATGAACACCCAGCTTGAAAATACTCTAAAGGATGTAGCAAACCAGAATGCCTTAGCAATCCGTAACCAGATTCATAATAACCACCTTCTCCTTAACAGTCTCATCGTGGAGCTGAAAAAGCTTCCCGGAGATATGAGTGACAATGTGGTTCTTCTCAACGGATTCGTTAAAGAATACGGACTCAAACGTATAGGCTACTGTGCACCGAATGGTATGACCCATACCAGCGACGAAAAAGAGGTTGATTTGTCCTATCGTGAATTCTTTCAGCGGGGACTCGAAGGTAAGTATACGATTACCGGCGTTCTTAAAGATGCATTATCTGAGGATCACGAGAACGTCACCATCATGTCAAGCCCTATGTATGACGACAATACCAATGAGCTAATTGGTGTTTTCGGTCTTATATACAGCTCTGATATCTTCAATGCCACATTGCAGGTGGACTGCTTTGATGGTGAAGGCTGTAGTTTTGTAATCAATGAAAAGGGCGATATTATGGTTGCCATGGGCAATGACTCTCTCCAGCTTTCCCAGAATCTTTTCAATGATATTCTACTGCCCGAAGGCAGCAATGAGAATGCTATTGCCGATATCCAGCATTACATTTCCCAGAACTTAAGTGGCTTCGGCATTCTCAATCTTAATGGTGAAGCCCATTATTACTGCACTCCTGTTTCTCTGATGGATGATGAAATTACATGGTACGTATTCACCCTCGTTCCTTCTGCATACATGCGTGATAGAATCCGTCCTATTATTGACACACTGTATTTAATGATATTCTTTGTCGTCCTGATAGTCGTTATAGGCCTTATTTCCACCTTAATCAACTCCCTTACCCATAAGAAAGCCATTATGCGTCTCGCATTCAGTGACC
>CAMAKT010000105.1 GCA_945836135.1 uncultured Clostridia bacterium
ACCGCATAGTATTTTCCCGCCATACTCAGCTCCATAAATTAATTATTTTTCCTTAAGCATCATCTTGATAATTTCCTTATCCGTCTGATGCATTCCCACTTTGCCAATATAGCCCACACAGCTTATGGTCTCTCCGGCTTCCTCCTTGAGAATTCCTGTATAAGCCTCGTATGCCTTGCCCTTCATGGCAAGGTAATGTCCCATCATTGCCGCATCAAGGCTCGATGCAATCTTGGCAGCACAGGATATCTTGGCTCCGTCGCATATAATGCCCGGAATATTGGCAAGGGTGTTGTCTATGGTATCCTTAATCTGCCTGATTGTTCCTCCCACAAGGTATGTAATTGCTGCTGCACTTGCGCAGGATGCCGATACTGCTCCGCAGAAGGCTGACAGCTTTCCGATAAATTCCTTCTGATAGGTGGTCAGAAGACTGGAGAAAATCAGTGCACGATACAGTTTTTCCGAACGAATGTTATTCTCCCTTGCGTAAACAATCACCGGAACTGATGAAGCTATTCCCTGATTACCGCTTCCTGAATTGATGATAACAGGCATATCACAGCCTCCCATCCTCGCCTCGGATGCCGCACAGGCATATGCCTTCATTCTGGTGACAACACTTTCCGCATAGGTCTCGCGGATAACGCGTCCAAGACCTAAGCCGTAATTACCGGACATCCCCTCGTATGCAATATCCATATTGTACTGAATCTGCCTGTCAAAAAGGTGCCTAACACGGTCTAAATTCACCTCATCGGCAAACTGCTTAATGTTTTCAATGCTTAAATCTGACCGGTCTGCCAGTTCCCCCCTTTCATCCTCAGTTCCTGTCTTCTGCTCTATAACCTCACCGTTTTTTCTGATTTTGACTATATTCGTATGGGAATGACGAACCTCAACCGACGCTGACGCTTCCCCTGCCTGCATTTCAATAATAAAATGCAGCGGAATTTCAGAATCCAGAAATTCAACGGAACATTTTCCTTCCTCAACAAAGTGTCCCGCTCTCTCCCTGCCTCCGGCATCAACTGTCTCTAATACCTCCATGCACTTTGAAGCATCTCCTGCCAGGGCTCCGAGGGCGCATGCTGCCTCAATTCCAATCATTCCTTCGGAATTAGGTATTGATACACAACGTACATTCTTAATCATGTTTCCGGAACAGCGCGCATTGACTGTCTGCGGCATACAGCCTAATACCTCACGGCATCTGGCTGCAGCATATGCAAGAGCAATCGGCTCCGTACAACCCATTGCAGGGATAAGCTCCTCCTCCAAAATGGCAATAAAGTTCTCTTCTATATTTTTATCAAGCATCGTATTTTTTCCTTCCATACACTTGTATTCAGGCTTTTACCGCCCACCGCATCTTAGTTGACTTAGCACGGCTGTTGCGTGCGCACTCCTCGGCAGAGGGGCGGATTACGTCCTTTGCCACAGCGCTGTATATCCCGTCTTTTTCCATCATCTTAAAATATTTCTTAACCATTCTGTCCTCGCCAGAATGGAATGTGAGTATAGCCGCCCTTCCGCCCGGTGCAAGGATTCCCGGCAGCTTTGACAAAAATGCATCAAGTACCTCAAATTCACTGTTCACGTCTATTCTTAGTGCCTGAAATGTGCGCTGGCATGACTTTTTCACAGTTTCCTTGCGCTCCGCCTCCGGAACAAATGACAGTGCCTCCTCGATAACCTGCCTTAGCTGTGCGGTTGTCTCTATCGGCTGCTTTTTCCTTCGCCTCTTCATAATAGCCCCGGCAATTTCCCATGCGTAAGGCTCGTCCGAATTTTCAATAAACATACCCGCAAGCTCCTCCTCGTCAAGCTGCATAATACGTTCGGCCGCGGTGACCCCGGCCTCCGGATTCAGTCTTAAATCAAGAGGTCCATCGGTTTTGTAGGAAAACCCTCTCTTAGGGTTGTCAATCTGCATGGAAGATACTCCCAGGTCTGCCAGCACGAAATCAAAGAGTCCGCTCTCCGGAACAAGCTTGTCCACATCCGCAAAATTCATCTGCTTTATTGTCAGGATCTCAGTACCGTAGCCCGCTGCCCTAAGACGGCTTTCCGTCTTTTTAATCTCAATGGCATCAACGTCAAGGGCATACATATGCCCCTGTCCCTTAAGTGCCTCTAACATCTTCCTTGTATGTCCGCCGTAACCCAGCGTGGCATCAAGCCCTCTCTGTCCCGGCTTAATCTGAAGAAAATCCAATATTTCCTGCACGCATATGGATATATGCATGCCCGCCGGCGTTCCTCCCTTACTGATGACACGCTCTATGGTATCCGCATATTTCTCCGGCTGTAATTCCTTATATTTCTCTTCAAAGCTTCTAGGATGTGTCCCCGAATAGCGTTTGCGCCTTACATGTATTGTATTCTCTTCCATAAATCCTCCGGTTGTGGTCAAACTGTTCAGAGCCGGTCTCAAAACCTTCCATATTGTCCAACTCTGAACAGTTACATTTTATGATACTGACCTTTAATTGTCAATGTGTAGCTTACTTCGTGGATATATAGGTATTGTAACGATACTGGCGCAACTTATGCTCCATTGTTATCGCATTGGTAAGATTGCGGTATGCTCCCACCTGCACTTTATATAAGCCATCGTCAAACACAATGAATGCCGGAAATTCCTCCACCAGCAGTGAATTGAGCATCCTGTCGGCATTGTCCCTGTTGCGGTATGCTCCCACCTGTACTCTGTAGAGTACATCAGGACACTGACAATTGCAGGAACGTCCGGCAGGCTCCTCGAATGTCTCCGCAAATTCATCATAATATCGCTCAACTCCCTGTTTTCCGTAATCTTCACGCTCCGAAGGAGTTCCGTTATAATTATCATCCATCGGATAAGGCGGCTCATATCCATCGCTTCCATCCCGCGGCATCCCCGGCTCCGATACCGGCGGCATATTATCCTTTGAAATTCCGGTAGCTCCATAGGTAGGATAGCCAAGGGTCTTTAGTATACCGTCTGCAATCCCCTCCGCCAACTCATCAAAATTTTTGTCAAATGTGGCATTGTCCGTATCATTATTGATAAAGCCTGCTTCCACCAGAACTGCCGGCATCCGGGTGCGTCTTAACACTACCAGATCCTTTCTTTCCTTCACTCCCAGATTCTTAAGTCCTGCCTTCTCCATGCCCTCAAGAATATTGTCGGCAAGCTCGGCCCGTTCTCCTGTGTCACTGTATACCAACACCTCGGCCCCGGAATACTGATTCGGATATTCACTGGAATTGCGATGAATTGACACAAAATAATCCGCCCCCACGTTATTTCCGTCCTGTGCCTTTTTAAAAGGTGTCTCGTAAATATCGCCCTCTCTTGTATATACCACATCCACGCCTCTTGCTTCAAGCAGTTCTCCCACTGCCTTGCCAAGCTTTAATACATCATCTTTCTCCTGGCGTCCATTATATACCGCTCCCGGGTCGCTGCCGCCGTGCCCCGGATCAATCACAACCAGCATAAATATACCATCCTGTTTTGTCGAGAATATGATATATTTTATGTATAAAAGAAAAAAAGGTTACTGGGCTTATTCAGTTAGGTTAGCTAAAAGAATGTACATCCTGCATAGGACAAAAACATAGGAGCAGCTTCTATATAAAAGCTGCCCCTGTCCCGTACTGTAATTCATTTTTAATTATTGATAACCGCCATACTTCCGCCTGTAACCTCTATAATCTCACCCTTGCTGTTGGAAAGCCATGCCGATGCAGCCGATGGGTTGAATACCTTGCTGCAGTCAGCGAAGAACTGCAGTCTGTCCAGCACCTCCATATAGTCCACAATCTGTATATTGGTGGCATACCATGTATCCTCCCTGCCACCTACAAGTTTACAGAACTCCTCCATAAGCTCCCAGTTGTTCTTATCGGTAAACTCATAGCTATGTCCCCATACATACATGAGATAAAGATACTGCTTTTTAAACAATTCCACAAACCTCTGTCCGTTTTCAAGAAGGTTATGGTTATGATGACAGGTTGCTTTCCACTGGTAAAAATCCTCCGGAATTGCGAAATCGTCCGTGCTGCCCACCACTCTGGCATACCTTATACCGGTCATCGGGAGAAGCTGTCTGATTTTAGGTGAAGTAGAACCGTTTGGATATGCCAGCCCCCTGACCGGATACCCTATAATCTCTTCAAGACGTTTTCTGTCCTCGAGCACCTCCTCGGCAACGTTCTCAATCGGACATCTTGCAATGGTAGGATGTGTCACCGTATGGCAGGCAATTTCGTGTCCCTCGTAAAGCTTGACAAACTCCTCCGGCTGCACCTTTTCACCATATGTATTATGAAATATACCCGAATTAATATTAAATGTACCTTTAATTCCATATTTGTTAAAAATAGATACAAGTTTTCTGTCCTCGGTTCTGCCATCGTCGTAGCTCATGGTCAGAGCCTTGTGCTTTCCGCCCGGAAAGCAGTAATATACCTTAGCCATATTAATCCTCTCTCCCAGAAACAAAATATTGTCTTTTATGCCAACTGCGGCAGCACCCACTTAAAGTCCATATCGGATGCATAGTAGAAGCTGGTGTAGCATGGCTGGTTATAGCAGTTATTCTGCCATGCAACACCTGTGCGATACATGGTATCATGCATCAGTGTGAACAGCTTGTGCGTCGTAATATCCGTATTGGTGTATATACGAATTGCCGAATTATCTTCGGTTCGAAGAATAAGCTCCTCACGGAAGTCACCGAACACGTCTGCAATCAGACAAGGATTACCCTTGGTTCCGTTGTTGGTAAGAGTTCCTTCCGGCTTTAACATAATGCCGTGTGTATTGTCGTTTATTATACCGCTGTGTTTTTCGTGAATATAATCCACGCCATCCGTAATCTGGGTGGTCAGGTCCGCCGCATAGCGGATGGACTGGTTGGTACCCAGCACCTTATCGGGAAGTTTGTTTCCCTTACAGTCATACATTTCCTTCACCCATACCTGAAGGCCTCTTACTTCAGGGTTCACATCACCAATCATACATCGTCCAAGGTCGCAATCGGCAAATTCACCAAAGTATGGAATTCCGGTCTCTGCATCCCGTAGTGCCCACCCATACGGTACGGAGGCTGCGCCCTCAAATACATTGAATATCTGATACCCCGGCTTGTCAGGGTCTATGTGAGCCACATGCATGGCATCACCGTGCCCGAACTTGGCTTCAACGCCATCCGGTCTTATTCCTCTGCTTGAATAGAGTACCGAGCCGTCATGGTCAATAACAGCCGCGCCGTATATTATCTCCTGGCAGCCGTCCCCGTCAACATCCGCAGTTGACAGGCTGTGGTTGCCCTGCCCGCAAAGGCATCCGTATACAGGGTCTGTACCGTTAAGGTCATGAGGCGAATCATTAAACGGATTCTTCATCGGCACGTAGCCGCTGTCAATGGAAAAATACTCCCTGTGCTTTCCGTCAAAGAAGTCGTATGCCGTCATTGTCATTCTGGTATAGTAGCCACGGCATATAATTAAGTAAGGTCTTTCGCCGTCAAGATATGCAACTCCTGACAGGAATCTGTCCACACGGTTGCATGGTTCAATTCTCTTCATGGCATAATCACCCCACATAAGGCCGTCGTCCTCTCTCGTATACTTGAAAGGTATGGTCTCAAGCTCACTGCCGTCACCGCCAAACATGGTAAGGTATTCCGGACCTTCATAGATAAAACCTTCAAACTTTCTAAGCTCATTCCTAGGGCTTCTCGCAGGTGCGTATTCATCCATAAAGTAATCTGCAAGTTCTCTGGCTTCCTTCTCCAACAATGGATATGTGTATTTTACCGGTATTCCGAAGCACTCCTCTAATGTAGCAGGCCAGTGCCCGGCTATAACCTCCTTATGCTCACTCCATCCCAGGAACATTTTTACTATATGCTCGTAATAGTCCTTTGCCGAACATACATAATTATCCTCGTTGGTAATTCCTGCCTTCACATCGGAGGCCGGAAGTGTAATATATTTTTCTGATTTTATGGAACCGTCCTTATTGTATATGGTCATTCTGGTGCCGGGTGCAGTTTTAACCGACATTTCAGCCCTGCCGTCCCCATCAAAATCATATACTATAAACTGTGTGTAATGGGCGCCTGCTCTAATATTAGGACCCATATCAAGTCTCCACAGAATTTCCCCGTCAAGTCTGTAGCAGTCAATATAGCATCGTCCGGTATAGCCTTTGATGGACACATCATGAGAATTGGTCGGGTCCCATTTTACAATGTATTCATATTCACCATCACCGTCGACATCCCCCACACTCATATCGTTTACTGTGTAAGTATATTCCTCCCCTGCCGGAGTAACACCGCCTTCCGGAATGTGCATAGGAATCTCAAAATAATTTTCTCCGGTGCTCCATGCCTTGACCGGGGCACATGCCTCTCCTTCTGTTCCGGCTTTCACAGGCGCGACGCAGTACTCATCCTCCTCCGTGCCCTGTGTATCTATGTAATTCGTGCTGTCAGTTACCAGCACAAGCTTTTTTCCATTCTTGTATACGATATAATCCGTTCCCGTCATTCCCGTCCGGGAATATCCGGAAACCTCATCAAGCATCATTCGCCAGCTTAAGAAAATTCCGGTCTTTGCCTTGACTGCAATCAGACCTCTGTTAAGTTTCTCAAGCTGAGGCTTAAGTGTTCTGTGAAGCGGTGTACAAAGTATCTTTGACTGTGCGATAACACCAGCCTCTCCTACCGCCTCTACACGAACAAAATGTGGTACATGGGTAGATTTATTCAGGCGGAATCCGCAATTTGTCTGTTTGGACATAAGACGATACTCCATTGTATCAGTATCCTTATCCGACCAGTATACATGATACTCTGCTGCTCCATCCACCTCCTGCCATGCGATATCCGCTCCATGGTCATCAATGGCAGTCATATTAAGTATAAGATTCATACCAAACCTCCTGTTGTTTTTTCACAGATAAGGGGCTGCCAGGATGACAGCCCCCTAAAGTACTTAATTATGTCATTACTTTTTGTACTGAGCATTAACCTCAGTGATTACGTCATTACCACCCTGTGTATACCAGGAAGCAATCTGCTCCTTTAACTCATCCTTTGTAATCTCACCACAGATGTACTGTGTTCTTGCAACCTTAATGATGTCATCAAGTGTTGAACCCATTAATGAATATGTTGATGAATTGTTCAGGTAACCAAGCGCTGGGTTTGTTACAGCATAAGGAATATTAGAAGCATATACCTCGTTCTGCTTAATTACTCTCTCTGAAAGCTCAACTGTTGGTGATGAAGCAGATAAATTAGGGATATAGGCAACAGTCTGGTTAAGAGCTGCATAAGCCTTAGATGCTACTGCATCTTCCTTATCATCATCAATTAAGTATCCGTTCTCGTCTAAGTGCCAGTGAATTCCTTCAAGACCATAGCTTGAAAGAGTAATCATCTCGTCATCACACATCTTATCAAGGAAGTGGAGACAAGCCTCAATCTTCTCCTCTGTGTTACATGTTGATGCAGAAAGAACGAATAAGCCGTTGTAACCTGATGTAGCCATTGTATGACCATTGATTGTGCCGACAAGTGTCATTCCTGCAAGGCTGTTAGCGTCTGTTACTGATGCGATATTGTTGTTTACAAAGTAATCCCAGATTCTTCTTGAACCATCAATAGTATCGCAGAATGCACCGGCAACGCCATTCTTAACATCCTGACCCCATGTATCAGTACCACGTACTGCCCAGTCATTTGCAATAAGACCATCATCATAGAGCTTCTTGAACCAGTCAAGAGCTTCAAAATACTCGTCCTGCTCAAATACAGGTCTTAACTCGCCCTGCTCATTAACATACCAGCCGTTGCCTACACCGAACCATGTCTGCATAATATCGAAAGGACCTGTGTAGGAGCAAAGCTCAAGTGCATATGTATCATCCTTGCCGTTTCCATCCGGGTCACCATAAGTTAACTGATAGAATAAGTTGTATACATCATCAATTGTCTTAGGCTCCTCTGTGATACCCACAGCCTCTGCCCAGTCTGTTCTGTATCCAAGTCCGTAACGTCCAAGTGTTCTGGCACGATATACACCAATGAGCTGTCCGTTAACAGTACATGTGTCATTTACAGCCTTGATGGACTTTGAAAGGTTAGGATACTTCGCTGAGTCGTAGATATACTTGTTAAGATCTACAAACGCACCAGCCTCTGCAGCGGATACGATGGCGCCATCGATACCACCGATTGCCATAATCATAGGCATTGTATCAGGATTGGTAAGTGCAAGTGAAACCTTCTCTGGGAGAACGTCGTTAGCTACCCATGTAAACTCTACATGTGTATTTGTGTAGTCCTCCATCTTTGCGATTACCTCATCAGCATGATCACCTGACAGTGGGCTGCCCTCAAAATCGATTGTCTGGAATGTAATGGTTGGTCTTCCGTTACTATCTGTTCCAGCATCTTTCTTATTACAGCCAACACTTCCAAACACCATAGCGGTTGTCAGTAATAAAGCTGTAACTTTCATACCTTTACGCTTCATAGTTCTTGTTCCTCCTCTTAATAAAAAGAAATAATTGATAAATGATTTATAGTATCAAGATCAGCCCTTAACCGCGCCGACCATAACACCCTTTGCAAAATATTTCTGCACAAAAGGATATACAACCAGAATCGGAATGGTGGCAAACATTGTAGCAGCCATCTTAACCGCCTTATCAGGTGGTGTACCCTGTGACTCATAATCAAACTGTGAAGTATCGATTCCTCCGGCAAGGAGAACGATTCTTCTAAGTACTATCTGAACAACCTCCTTGGAGGAGTCCTTTAAATAGATCATCGCCGAGAAATAATCATTCCAGTGTCCTACCGCATAGAACAGAGAAATTGAAGCTATTACCGGCTTGGACAACGGGAGAACAATCTGTGCAAATATACGAATGTCGCTGCATCCGTCCACCCTCGCCGCCTCCTCAAGCTCTGTCGGAAGGTCCTGGAAGAAGTTCTTGACAATAATCATGTTAAATGGATTGATTGCTCCTAAAAGTATCAATACCCAGAAGGTATTATATAAATGAAGTGTCTGCATCCATATAAATGTAGGAATCATACCGCCGCCAAAAAGCATTGTCACAATAACCATGTTAAGCAGTCCGTTACGTCCCCTTAAGTAGCTCTTAGAAAGCGGATATGCAAATGTAGTTGTAAAAAACATGTTTACAATTGTACCTAC
Organism: uncultured Clostridia bacterium; assembly: GCA_945836135.1. Lineage (GTDB taxonomy): Bacteria > Bacillota > Clostridia > Lachnospirales > Lachnospiraceae > CAG-882. The sequence goes on from CAMAKT010000105.1 coordinate 9,235, forward strand.
AACAGTGACAAAGAGTGAGTTCTTAAGT
>CAMAKT010000106.1 GCA_945836135.1 uncultured Clostridia bacterium
TACGGATAAAAAATATAGTATGATACAAGTAAGACAAAGGCATGGGAAGCTTATGTCTTTCCATGAAGAATCCGGAGGCCTATATGTACCGCATAACAAAAGAACTTGACTGCAGTATTGAATATATATCCTACACAGGCTATGCTAAGAATGAGGTAGTTTTCTTTGATATAGAGACAACCGGCTTTTCTCCTGAGACAACCATTATTTACATGATTGGCTGTATATACTATCAGCAGAACCGGCTAATATGTTCACAGTGGTTTTCAGATACTAAGGACGCACAGCCGGAGGTTATTTCCGCTTTTTTTGAATTTATCAAAAATTATAAGCTACTTATATGCTACAACGGCCAGGGGTTCGACATTCCATATCTCAAGAAGAAATGTATCATGTATAATCTTGATTACAGTTTCGACAATATTGCATGTCTTGATATATATAAGGCTCTTCAGCCGCTTCATCCGCTTCTAAAGACACCGAATCTTAAGCAGAAATCAATTGAGCTTTTTCTGGGAATAAATCGTGAGGACAAGTACTCCGGCGGTGAATTAATAGAGATTTATCTGAAGTATCTCAATACCCGCTCAAATGATTTGATGAACCTTCTCACATTGCACAACCATGATGACCTAATAGGAATGACCAAGCTGCTTTCCATGCTCTCATATCAGGCAGCATATAACGGTAAAATGAGTGTACAAAGCATTGATTCTGACACATATACATCGACGGATGGCACTGACGGCAGGGATATCACTTTCAATATGCTGCTTTCCTTACCTGTTCCGAGACGTGTATCCTGCGGAAATGATACCTTCTATCTTGTTCTGCACGAGAACACCGCACATCTGACGGTGAAGGCCTATACCAGAGAGCTTAAGTATTTTTATCCTAATTATAAAGATTATTATTATCTGCCAAAGGAGGATACGGCAATCCATAAGAGTGTTGCTTTCTATGTGGATAAGAACTTCCGCACCCGAGCCAAGGCCGCCAACTGCTACAGCAAGAAAACAGGCTGTTTCCTTCCACAATTCGATGAAATTATATGTCCTTATTTCAAGATTGATTATTATGACAAAACGAAATATTTTGAATTTACTGATGAATTTAAGAATGATAATGATGCAGTCAAAAAATATTTTCTCCACATCATGACCCATCTTACAAGCTAGGTCATGATGTGTCAATATGTGCAGCACGCACATTTATTTACTTTTCTGTCTTGCGATAGAAGAAAGAACGGCTTGATGTATAGCCTAAATCCCTGTAATTAACAATCTGTTCCGTACTGCCGACAAACAAGGTTCCACCCGGTACAAGAGACTCATAGAACTTCTTATATATCTCGTTCTTGGCCTCCTCGGTAAAATATATTACAACGTTACGGCATACTATCAGGTTAAGTCTGTTTGGATATGGGTCTTTGAGAAGATTATGTTTCTTAAATTCCACACATTTCTTAACTTCATCGCATATCTGATATGAACTGTCCCCCACTTTGGTAAAATATTTATCCTTGAATTCCTGAGGGAGTGCATTCAGACTCTGTGCACGATACAAGCCCATACGAGCCTTATCGAGTACCTGGTCATCAATATCCGTTGCAATTATCTTAATCTTATTGAGAGGCATGAACTTTGATAAAAGCATAACAAGGGAATAAGGTTCATCTCCGGTTGAGCAGGCTGCACTCCATATTCTTACACCGCTACCATACTTCTTCACCATATCAGGAAATACCTCAGTCTCCAGAACCTTCCACTGCTCAGGATTGCGATAGAACTCAGACACGTTAATGGTGAGGTAATTAACAAATTCCTCAAACATCTTCTTATCTTTCTTAATCGCAGCGACGTACTCATCATAACCTGCATATTTATTCTTGGCTATCAAAGTGTCAATACGTCTTTTCATCTGGCGCTCCTTATAGGAGTTCAGGTCTATTTTGGTCAGATCATATACGTTCTTTTTAAAACCCTCATAATCATTTGCCATTGTATTTCCATCTCCTTTTTCCATTGTACTGATGATTTCTGTATTGAAGTATTCAGAAAACGCCACATCCCATGAGAAAAACTCTTAGGAAATGTGGCGTATCTTATATCAAATAATTAAAGCTCTTACTGCTCGTCCTCAGTTACTTCTTCTTCCTTAGCCGGTGCAAGTAAAGCCTTGATGCTTAAGCTAATCTTCTTGGACTCAAGATTGAAATCAACAACCTTAGCCTCGATTTCCTGACCAACCTTAAGAACGTCTGCCGGCTTCTCAACATGCTCCAATGCAATCTGTGATACATGAAGCAGAGCATCAATACCCGGCTCGAGCTCAACAAAAGCACCGAAATCTGTCATTCTGGCAACTCTTCCCTTAACAACATTGCCTACTGCATACTTCTCAGCAGCCTTCGGCCATGGATTTGTATCATCAAACTTAAGTGAAAGAGCAACCTTATCTCCCTGAATATCCTTAATAAATGCCTTTACATTATCGCCAGGCTTAAATAATTTCTTAGGGTTCTCAATTCTTCCCCATGACATCTCAGAGATATGAAGAAGTCCGTCAACACCGCCGATATCGATGAACACACCGAAATCAGTAACATTCTTAACGGTTCCTTCAACTGTCTGGCCAACTTCAATCTTAGCCATAACTTCTTCCTGAAGCTTCTTCTTCTCAGCAACAAGAAGCTGCTTGCGGTCGCCGATAATCCTTCTCTTGGCAACATTGAACTCTGTGATAACAAAAGAAATCTCCTGACCTGCATACTTGCTCAAATCCTTCTCGTATGTATCAGATACAAGGCTTGAAGGAATGAATACTCTGGTCTCTTCTACAATAACCGTAAGTCCGCCGTTGGTAACCTGTGAAACCTTGGCAGTGAGGACTTCCTTATTCTCATAAGCCTCCTCCAGTCTCTTCTTACCATTCTCAGCAGCAAGTCTCTTATATGTAAGCATAACATAGCCATCGCCATCATTTACCTTAAGCACCTTAGCCTGAATTGTATCACCTACGGATACAACCTTGGTCAAGTCAACATTAGCTGTGTTAGTATATTCGTTTCTGGTAATAATACCGTCAGCCTTGTAGCCGATGTTAAGTATTATTTCATCCTCTTTAACGCCGATGACTGTTCCCTCTACGACCTCTCCTGTTCTGATTGTTTTTAAAGATTCTTCTAACATCTGTTCAAAACTTAAATCTGACATCTCGTTTGAACCTCCTCAATAATTTTCTTTGGGGTAGACGCCCCGGCAGTAATTCCTATTCTTTGCATTCCCCTTATTGAATTAAAATCCATGTCTTCGGCAGTCTGAATATAATAGGTATTACTACATTCCTCCTTGCAAATCTCAAACAATTTCTGGGTATTGGAACTGTTCTTTCCACCAATGACAATCATGGCATCGACGTTGGAGGCTATCTGTCTTGCCTCGTTCTGCCGAACTTCAGTGGCGTTGCAAATCGTATTTAAACATTTTATATCATAACCCTTTTTTTCAAAAATTTCAACTATTTCTTGAAATTTCTTCAAATTAAATGTCGTTTGTGATACAATGCTGATTTTTTTTGCACTTATATTAAGATTATTAGCCTCTTCGATGCTTCCCACTACATAGGTATGCTCTCCTGACCAGCCCTTAATGCCCTTAACCTCAGGATGCGCAGCATTACCAACGATTATGACCGTGCGCCCCGCTGCCGACTCCTCCTCCACTATCCTGTATATTTTTGAAACAAAAGGGCAAGTGGCGTCCTCAATCTCCAAGCCGCTGTTTCTCAATCTCTCGAATTCCTCCCTGCCTGCACCATGTGCCCGCACAATGACGGTTCCTTTTTCTATGATGTCAAGGTCCGTGTCTTCTTCAATGACATGTACGCCTTTTTTTTCCAAATCGGCTACTACCTCTTCATTATGAATAATCGGGCCATATGTGTAGACATGTTCCTTATCTGTATTGGAATATACCTTTTCCACCGCACGCTTGACACCGAAACAGAAACCAGCTGTCTTGGCAACAATTACCTCCATGGGAATACCTCCTTAATTTTTTCAATTCTTATAGGAGTTTCGCAATCACCTATTTTTCAATTCTTAATTTTTGAGGAGAAAATATCAAGTATAGTGGCTGTCACTTCGTCAATATCCATATCGGATGAATCCACAAGGTGCGCGTCCTCTGCTCTGCGCAGGGGTGAAATGTCACGGTGCATGTCATTATAATCGCGCTTCTCGATATCTTCCTTAATCACGGAAAGCTGTGGTGTCTCACCCTTCTGTACAAGCTCGTCGTATCTTCTGCGGGCTCTTGCCTCCACGCTGGCGGTAAGATAAATCTTAACTGTGGCATCAGGAAGCACGCAGGTTCCGATATCCCTACCATCCATAATTACATCAGTACCTGCCGCAAGCTCCCTCTGTAGCTCCACCAGCTTGGTACGGACGCTGGCATATACAGCCGTGGCGCTGGCCATGCGGCCTACCTCCTCGGTACGGAGACGTGAGGTTACATTCTCACCATTAAGTATAACCTGCTGTGCACCATTTTCATACATTATCTTAACAGAAACCGAACCGCAGGCTCTGGCAATTCCCTCCTCATCCTTACTGTCAATTCCCTTATCAAGAAAATACACTGCCATGGCACGATACATTGCTCCCGTATCCACATAGATAAAGCCCAGCTCCTTTGCCACTCTTTTTGCTATTGTACTTTTTCCGGCGCCTGCCGGTCCATCAATTGCTATACTGTAAGACATAATTATGCTCCTTATATTTTATTATTAAGATATACTTACTCCTGCAAGATGCCCCGTTGACCACGCAATCTGGAGATTAAAGCCTCCCGTCACCGCATCAAGGTCTAACACCTCACCCGCAAAATACAACTGCTTTACTTTCTTTGACTCCATCGTGGATGGGTCGATGTCTTTCACACTTACACCACCCTGGGTTACAATGGCTTCATTGTAGCCCCGCAACCCTGTCAGCGTGAATTCAAAGTTCTTAATCGTATTTACAAGGCGCATACGCTCCTCACGGCTTATCTCATGCACCTTCTTGTATTCGTCAATTCCGCATCTGTTAATTATAACAGGTATCAAAGATTTTGGCAAAAGCTTGTCTAAGGCATTGTTAAAATTCCTGTTGGTGAACTCTTCAAAATCACGAAGAATACGTGTATCAAGCTGTTCTGCGCTAAGCCCCGGCTTAAGGTCAATGACAAGCTTAAGCGGATGTTCTTTTATCTTCTTTGCCACAAAGCTGCTGGCGCTTAACACTGTAGGCCCGCTCACTCCGAAATGGGTAAACAATAGCTCCCCAAAATCCTCATACAACTTCTTTTTACCATCGTATATGGCGACTCCGGAATTCTTGAGTGCAAGTCCCTGTAAGGATTTTACATCCTCCTCTGCCACATTAAAAGGCACCAGTGCAGGGCTAAGCTGAGTCACCATGTGTCCGGTCTCCTTTGCAAAAGTATAGCCGTCCCCGGTTGAGCCCGTGGTAGGATATGACAATCCCCCCGTAGCCACTATGACTGCGTCCGCTTCATATTGCCTGCCCCTGTCATCCACAACACCGCTGACGTACTCCTCGCCATCCCTGCTGTCAGTGATAAGTTTTGAGACATTTGTCTCATATTCCAGCTTAACATTGAGCTTCTTAAGTACTCTAACCAGCGTGCTTATTACATCGCCGGCTCTGTCACTTACCGGAAACACACGGTTTCCCCTCTCAACCTTCGTCTCCAGCCCCGCATCTGAAAGCAGTTTCACAACATCACTGTTGTTAAAGCCATAAAAGGCACTGTACAAAAATTTCTTATTGGAAACGACATTGTCAAAGAGTTCCTCAACATCACAGGCATTGGTAATATTACACCTGCCCTTACCTGTAATATATATCTTCTTTCCGGCTTTCTCATTTTTCTCTAATATAATCACATTATGCCCGCACTGTGCAGCAGCAATTCCTGCCATCATACCTGCGGCTCCGGCTCCTATTATTATAACCTTACTCATTTTTCACACTTTTCCCTCTATTTTCCTGAGTGATGCCATCAAATCCTCGTCAAGCTGGTTGATTTCATCATTATTGTACACCTGATAGTCTTCCCATACCTGCTCAAGCTGTTCAAGATTGCTTACAACTTTTTCTTTGTTTCTGAGGCAGAGTGCAACAATAAGAGCATTGATTACACTCATGGGTGCCACCAATGAGTCAACAATTGAGGTCATATCGCTTCGTGCCAGCAGATTACATGAGGAGTACAAGCTCATAGGAGAATTTTTGCTGTCCGTAATGGCTACCACACGGGCGTTTCTGTTGTTGGCAAACTCCATACATTTGAGAGTTCTCATGGAATAGCGCGGAAAGCTGATTCCCACCACCACATCCTCCTCACTTACACACAAAAGCTGTTCAAACATCTCAGAGGCGCTGTTAGTTGTGACCATTCGCACATTATCGTGAATAAGCCTAAGATAAAAACCCAGAAATTCCGCTAAGGGTGCACAGCTTCTCACTCCTATTATGTAAACATGTCTTGCCGCATCCAGCATATCTACCGCCAGGTCAAATACTGCCGGTTCAATCCCCTCCATTGTAAGCTTAATCTTCTCCGCGTCAGCACTAAGCACATAAGAAAGAACCTTGGACTGCTCTATATCTCCGGTGGCAGCTTCTATCTTCTCCACAGAGCTAAGACGCCTCTTTAGCAGTGATGCCATGGCCTCCTGAAGCTCAGGGTAGCCATCATAGCCCAGCATAGTGGCAAAACGAACCGCTGTGGATTCACTTACCCCCACCTTCTCTCCCAGCCTTGCCGCCGTAAGAAATGCTGCCGTCTCATAATTCTCCAGAATATATTCCGCAAGCTTTCTCTGACCTTTTGTAAAAGACGGCATAAGCTGCGAAATCTTTTCCAAAAGGCTGCCCCTGCCCTCTTTTTCCGAATCATTTTTTGTAATGTTACTTTGCATAAACTCTGCTCCCAACAATCATTACATATAAATCTTATTCATTATATCTAAAAAAGCACAAATAGACAAGTTGAAATATGCTCGCCAGCGCAAAAGCAAGCATAATCAGAACTTCGGCATAGAGGAAATCAACAATTCTTCCAATAGAAATTCCTATAAGCATCTGTATCAGCACCATAATCATAAGTCCTGCCGGATAACGGAGCATGGAAAGAATACGGCTAAGCCACAGCCTTCCTGCCCTTATTCCAAAAAAACTTTGTAGTGGAATAACCTTAGCCTTTCTTTCATCATTGCGCATCCAACTCATCCCGTTATACTGTAGCATCATGCTAAAAAATGCCATTCCGCCAAACATGTTTATTCCTCCACTGCCCACAAATGGCAGCAGCCATCCAATAATGAACATAAAAAACCACAAAAAATACGCAATAAATCTCTCAGGATTTTTTAAATAGATTTCCCGATTAAAGTCCATAAGTCGTCTTATTTCTTCCTTCATAAGCTTCTCCATTCTGTCATTCTTCCGTCTTCCATTGTTCCGATGTAATCCGCCACCCGGTCGAGGTCCTCCACAATATGCGTAGCAATGATAATACTGGTCATGTTCTGTTCAACGGTTTCCTGCAGCATATACAGAAATTCCCTGCGGAATGACACATCAAGTCCGCTGGTGGGCTCATCAAGCAGAAGCAGTCCCGGATGGTGTCCCATGGCAAAGGCAAACTGGAACCTGACCTTCTCCCCCTTGGACAGAAGTCCGTATACTTTGTGATCACCAAGCCCTACCCGTTTCAATCTGTCTGAAAACTCTGCTTCATCATAGTCCTTGTACAGCTTACCATACAGCTTCATATTCTCCTTCAGTGTAGCCTCCGGCAGAAAAGGTGCGTCCTCCATTATAAAGCCTGCTTTCCCCTCATAGCTTACACTTCCGCTCTTAATCAGTGCGGGATTAAGTATACATTTTAAAAGCGTGGATTTGCCTGAGCCCATTCTTCCCACTAGCCCCATGATGTAGCCCTTTTCCAATGTAAAGCTTATATCACTAAGCTCAAAATGTCCCTGTCTTCTACAAAGATCTGTTACCTTAAGTGCAATTCCCATACCATCTATTCCTCCCAAAGAAGCTCCACCATACTTATAAGCTCTTCCAGGGTAAGCCCTGCTTCCCTGCCTTCCTTTATTGCCCGGCTTATGGATTCCTCGATAAGCTTAAGCCTCTTTTCCTTTAGAATCTCCACCTTGTTGGGTGACACATAGAAGCCCTTCTGGGGCACGGAATATATCATGCCCTCCGCCTCCAGATCCTCATAAGCCCTTTTGGTGGTAATCACGCTTATCTGCAGCTCCTTGGCAAGCTGTCTGATGGAGGGCAGCATTTCGTCCGGTTGCAGGGAATGATTCAGAATTCCTTCCTTAATCTGTCTAGTTATCTGTTCATATATTGGTAAACTGCTTTTTTCCGAAATGATTATCTGCATTCTTTTTTCTCCATTTCCGTTAAAAGATTTCTTCACTCATTGCCTTTTTCTTCTGATTGACATTTCCCTCAAAAAAATCAACTTGGTGGTATTCCTCAAAGTGCGCATGAATCATGTAGTACAGCTTCACAATAAATTGCAGAAAGCATGCAATCATTACCAATATTACACCTGACATGTTATAACCGGCTCCCAGAAAAATGCCCGAAATATATGCCACCCATATAAGTATGCTGAAAAAAATGCCAAAGCCCTTCTCATTAAGCTTAGCTTCCTTATAAAAACCGCAGAAGGCTATCGCCGAAAAAGATTCGTACATCATCAGTACAAGACTTGTGATATATATCGGATTTACAATAATCTCGCCATATATGGCAGAGCATATAATAATTGCCAGGATACATACCAGCACCAGTACTGCCTCTAAAATAAACTGCCTGTATACCAGAAGCTCTTTTCTATCGGCCGAACTCATTGGAAGTACATGATATATCTTCTCATATCCCGGAAGGAATCCACAAATTGTAAACTCAAACAGCCACGCCAGATATAGATAATTGGTTTCAAGAGCCGGACTAAACACCGGAATAAACATGATTACAATGAATAAAATTACGCCAACTACCTTCCAGCTTTTTAATATGTGCTTAAAATCACACCACTGACTCTTTAATGCTAATTGAAACATATACACCTCATTTCTGCGCCTCATATGCGCCTGTCAGATTCTATAAAAACAGTTCGATAATAAATGCAAAACATGCAATACATATAC
>CAMAKT010000107.1 GCA_945836135.1 uncultured Clostridia bacterium
ATATTGGAAAATCCCGGGTTGCCGATATTATTAACAACCAGTATCGGCGTATTACGGATTTGGAATTTGGCTGCATCAAACGCCATACATTGTGCGGACCGGAAGTTATGATGCATATGGATGTTTTTAGCCCTTATTATGACATTATGCTTGGTCATCATAAAACTTATGATGGCAAAGGCGGTTATCCGGCAGAATTTGATAATACTGCTTCACCGTACAGGATTATAATTGATTTGATTACGATTGCTGACTGTACGGACGCAGCGACAGATATACTGGGTCGTAACTATGCGAGAGGCAAGAGGTTTAGTGAACTGCTCACTGAGCTTTCTTCTGCAAAAGGAACCCGCTACAATCCGGATATTGTTACACTTATGGAAGAGTCACAGGAATTATGCGGGCAGCTGGATCACCTTACCGTAGATAATCGCCGCGAAATTTACTATAGAGCATATCGTGATGTGATGAACTTGAATCGTAGGGAGTGATTAATAAACAGGCAATACAACTCACACATAAAAAAATATATATAGAAATAATATAATTATTGATTTTAATGTGAAAAAACATTATTATAAGAAATGTACTTAATAACTCATTTAAGGAGGACTAATTATGAAGAGATCATTGAAGGTCGCTCTTGTTGCAGCTTTAGCGTGTCTTATGCTTGTTGGCTGTGGAAAGAAGAGCACGGAGTACAAGATCGCAATTGTAACTGATGTTGGACAGCTTATGGATAAGGGCTTCAATCAGGGTACATACGAAGGCGCTAAGAAGTATGCGGAGGATCATAACATTGCATACAAGTACTATCAGCCGGCTAACGGTTCAGACGCTACAGATAATGACCGTGTAGATGCCATGAAGAAGGCTATTGCAAACGGTGCAGAGATTATCGTAGCTCCGGGTTTCCTTCAGGCAACAGCTATGGAGCAGGTAGCTAAGGAAAATCCTAATGTTAAGTTTGTTTTCGTTGACGGATGGCCACTTGGTCTTGACAACGTAACCGCTATCGTATACAAGGAGCAGGAGTCCGGCTACCTTGCAGGATATGCAGCAGTTATGGAAGGCTATACAAAGCTTGGTTTCACAGGCGGCGGCGGTGGTGCCAACCCGGCTTGTAACCGTTTCGGTTATGGCTTCGTTCAGGGTGCTAACGCAGCAGCTGCTGAAAAGGGAATCACTGTAGATGTTAAGTTCAGCTTCAAGTATGGCTCAACATTCTCAGCTTCTAATGAACTTCAGACACAGATTGCAGGCTGGTATGCTAACGGAACAGAAGTAGTATTTGCTTGTGGCGGTTCTATGTTCAGCTCAGTTAAGTCTGCAGCAGCAGAGTATCCTGATTCAAGAATTATCGGTGTAGACGTTGACCAGTCAGGTGAGTCTTCACAGGTTATCACAAGTGCTGTAAAGGGTCTTTCTACTTCTGTAGAGAGAGTACTTGGTCAGTATTTTGATGGTAAGTGGGATGCAGAGCTTAAGAATGCATCGCAGAATCTTGGTGCTTCAGAGAACGCAACAGGACTTCCTGTTGATACATGGTCAATGAAGAACTTCACAGTTGATCAGTACAAGGCAGTTTATGAAAAGATTGCAAGTGGTGAAATCGTTCCTGATGCAGCTACTCCGGATGATGCTGATAACGCTGACTGGCTTGTTGGTAAGTTCAGCAACGTTAATGTTGATTTTGAGAAATAATAATAAAGCGGAATCGCTTTGGGGGCCGGGGGGCTTTATGGCTACCCCGGTTTTTTCCTATAAAGGAAGAATAACAGGTTCATTTCTTTTGTATGTTTTTAAAATAGGGAATTGGCTTGAGTATAAGAAAAGGGAATTCGAAGATTTACAAGAGAAATGAACAATAGACTATAAAAAATGTGAGGTAGGTATGGGCGATATCAAGAATAGTGAATACGTTATTGAGATGCGAAATATTACCAAGGTTTTTCCGGGAATAATCGCTAATGACGATATTACTCTGAAGCTTAAGCGAGGAGAAATTCATGCACTGCTCGGCGAGAATGGAGCAGGCAAAAGTACACTTATGAGTGTACTTTTCGGATTATATCAGCCGGAAAAGGGAGAAATCCTTAAGGATGGGGAAGTAATCAAGATTAATAATCCCAATGATGCCAACAAGTATGGAATCGGTATGGTTCATCAACATTTTAAGCTTGTTGATGTATTTTCGGTACTTGATAATATCATTCTTGGAGTTGAGCCAACCAGGTTTGGCTTTCTCACAAAAAAAGAGGCGAGAAAGAGAGTGCTGGAGCTATCTAAAGAGTACGGTCTTAACGTAGACCCGGATGCCATGGTTGAGAATATTACTGTAGGTATGCAGCAGAGAACAGAGATTTTGAAGATGCTCTACAGAAATAATGAGATTCTTATTTTTGATGAACCAACGGCGGTTCTTACTCCACAGGAAATTGATGAACTTATGGAGATTATGCGTGGTCTTGCAAAGGAAGGAAAGTCAATTCTTTTTATAACACATAAGCTTAATGAGATTATGGCGGTAGCCGACAGGTGTTCGGTTCTTCGTAAGGGTAAATATATTGGAACTGTTGATATCAAGGATACGACTAAGGAAGAGCTTTCTAATATGATGGTTGGTCGTGATGTCAAGTTCGTAGTAGATAAGGAAGATGCTAAGCCGGAGGACGTGGTATTAGAGGTTAAGAAGCTTTGTGTTAAGAGCCATACCCATAAAAAGAATGTTGTTAACAATGTTTCCTTTAAGGTTAGAAGAGGAGAGATTGTCAGCATTGCCGGTATAGATGGAAATGGACAAAGTGAATTGGTTCATGCAATCACAGGTCTTGAAAGGATCGACAGTGGTACAGTAGAACTGGTGGGAGATGATGTCACTCATAAGAGTATCCGATACAAGAATACTCACGGTATGAGTCATGTGCCGGAGGACAGACATAAGCATGGCCTGGTTCTTGACTATAGTCTTGAGCAGAATATTGTACTTCAGAGATATTTCGACAAAGAGTTTCAAAGCCATGGCTTTATCAAGTTTGATGCAGTTAGAAAATATGCTGAGGATTTAATCGAACAGTATGATGTACGTTCAGGACAGGGACCTGTAACAATGGCCAGGTCAATGTCAGGTGGTAATCAGCAGAAGGCAATCATTGCGAGAGAGTTTGACAGGGAACATGATTTACTTATAGCGGTTCAGCCTACAAGAGGTCTTGATGTAGGTGCTATCGAGTATATTCATAAGCAGATTGTCAAGTCCAGAGATAACGGAGTGGGAGTACTTCTAGTGTCATTTGAACTTGATGAGGTAATGAATCTTGCAGACAGAATCCTCGTTATGTATGAGGGTGAAATCGTTGGTGAGCTTGATCCTAAGAAGACCAATGCCCAGGAAATCGGTCTTTATATGGCAGGCGCGATTAAGAATAACAAAGCAGAGGGGGATAAGACAAATGAGTAAAAAAACTACTCCCAAGAAGAATATATTCGACAATGCCGGTGCCAGATCTGCATTTGCTTCATTGATTGCTATTCTTGGCGGATTTTTAGTTGGATTTATAGTTCTCGTGCTTTTGGCATTATTTAATGAGAATATCGATTTTTTTGATGCGGTAGATGGTTTCTTTAGGATTCTTGCAGGACCATTTTCAGCCGGTAATAAAGATAACATTTTGTTCCAGTTGGGAAATATGCTTTTTAACAGCACCCCACTTTTACTTACAGGTCTTTCAGTTGCTATTGCGTTCAAAACCGGTTTGTTCAACATTGGTGCACCGGGACAGTATCTTATGGGTGCGATGGGAACGCTTATCGTAGCTCATTCAATTCCTACAACAGTTGTTCCTCCAGCTATTGTCTGGATTATCGCTTTACTTACCGGTATTTTATGTGGAGCGATATGGGGGGCTATTCCGGGCTTCTTCAAAGGAGTTCTTGGAGTGAATGAAGTTATCGTTTGTATTATGACCAACTGGATTGCAGCTAATATCGTAAGCTGGGTATTTAAGGATAGTGTATTTATCAATGTTGCTGAGACTAAGATGAACTTTATCAAGAAAACTTCAGCTAATGGCGTAAGCACAGCGACATTTGGACTAGATAAATTCTTCTCAGGTTCGTCACAGTATTCACGCTCATATATGGATATAAGCATATTCATTGCAATTATCATAGCAATAGTAATTTTTATCATCCTTAATAAGACCACCTTTGGTTACGAGCTTAAAGCTTGTGGTTACAATAAGAACGCGTCAAAGTACGCCGGTATGAATGAGAAGCGCAATATTATTCTTTCAATGGCTATCGCCGGTGGACTTGCAGCATGTGGTGCGGCTCTTTGGGTACTTAACGGTAATCAGGACTTTAAGTGGGAGGTATATCAGAGCCTTCCAAGCGACGGATTTAACGGCATTCCGGTTGCTCTTCTTGCGAACAGCAACCCAATTGGAGTAGTATTCAGTTCAATTTTTCTTCGCTACATCAATGTTGGTGGTTCGAACCTTGCTGCCCAGACAGATTTTAACGAGTATGTTTCACAGCTTATTATAGCAATTATTATTTACTTTGCCGGTTTCTCAAGATACATTCAGGAGGCCATGATAAGACTCAGAGCAGGCAGGAAAAATAAGGAAAAGGAGGGCAAATAAATGGTATTTTTAATTCAGAAGACTTTGATTTTTGCTATTCCTTTGTTGATTGTTGCACTTGCAGGTATGTTTGCAGAGCGAAGTGGAATTATCAATATCGCCCTCGACGGTATTATGATTTTCGGTGCATTTATCGGTGCAGTTTTTGCACTTAATATTCGTAAGATTCCATGGTTTGTGGATCATAATCAGTTGACATTTTTACTTGCTATGTTAGTTGCGATGCTGGCAGGTGCAGTGTTCTCACTACTGTTGTCATTCTCAGCTATTAAGCTTAAAGCAGACCAGACCATCGGCGGTACTGCGCTGAACCTTTTAGCACCGGCTATTTCTCTTTTCTTAATCAAGGTATTTACAGGACAGGATATGCTTGAGATGCAGACAGTAAGAAATTCTGCGGGGGAGGTTAAGGATTTTGGCTTTGTTTTATTAAATGACAATCTTGGACCTATCGGAAGGGTATTGTTTGATAAGGCATATATTTCCACCTTTATTGCAATAGCACTTTTCATCATTTTATCGATTTTTATGTATAAGACAAAGACAGGGCTTAGGCTTCGGGCATGTGGTGAGCATCCACAGGCAGCAGACAGTGTTGGTATCAATGTTGAGAAGATGAGATACCTTGGAACAACAATTTCAGGTGCGCTTGGCGGACTTGGTGGATATATATACATTGCAACAGTCGCTAATGGTACAGCCACAGGTGCAGTTGCCGGAATGGGATTCCTTGCAATCGCTATCATGATTTTTGGTAACTGGAACCCAATCGGAATTGCATTTGGTTCATTGTTATTTGGATTTTTGAAGTGCCTTGGTGTTGTATACTCTAATCTTGATATCAATGGTGATGGCGTTTATGCCCTTACAAAGCTTAATTTACCGATGTATTTTTACAACATGGTTCCATACGTTGTAGTTTTAATTGTGCTTGCTTTCTCAGCAGGTAAATCAAGAGCTCCTAAGGCAGAGGGTATTCCTTACGATAAAGGTCAGAGATAAATAATAATGCAGATATGAGGACTGTGTAGAGATACATGGTCCTTTTTTGACTTATAGGAAATTCCTCCGGAATTCCCTATAAGTCAAAAAGGCACTGCGTGCCAAGATGCGCACTCTTTTTTATAAGGATGATTATTATTTCATTGTTATCAATGATAATTTAAACGACATTTTTTCTTGCAATCTTAAAAATGTAAAAATATTGTAATTTTCTTGTAAAGAAGTATGCTTTCGGGTTATAATATATAAGTTGACAATTGAAAAACTCGAAAGGATAAATCTTTATGGCAGGAATTACGATGGTGATTGCACTACTTGGTGGTGTTTCGCTGTTTTTGTTTGGTATGTCCCTCATGGGGGACGGTTTGAAGAGAGTGGCCGGAAATAAGCTGGAGCTGGTACTATACAAGCTTACGAGCTCGCCTCTTAAGGGCGTTTTGCTCGGCTCAGTTGTGACCGCAATTATTCAGTCCTCCTCCGCAACGACAGTTATGGTGGTGGGATTTGTTAATTCAGGAATGATGAAGGTTGCACAGGCAATCGGCATTATCATGGGAGCCAATATCGGAACCAGTATTACCGGATGGATACTGTGTCTTCCGTATATCGGAGGCAGTTCAAGCGGCCTGGCGGAGCTGTTATCCACTGCAACCATCGCAGCAATTGTTGCAATCATCGGTGTTATTTTTAAGATGGTCTTAAAGAAAGCAACTTATAAAAACATTGGTGATATTATGTTTGGTTTTTCTGTCCTAATGGTCGGTATGCGAATGATGAGTGAGGCAGTTTCACCGCTGAAGGACAATCCATATTTTACCGGTGTGCTTACCATGTTTTCCAATCCATTCATGGGTATATTGCTGGGTATTGCTTTTACGGCAATTCTGCAGAGTGCTTCCGCTTCTGTTGGTATTTTACAGACTCTTGCCTATAGTACCGGAAGCATCACCTTTGCAAGCGCCTTTCCAATTATTCTTGGTATCGGTGTAGGTGCTGCATGTCCCGTTTTATTGTCTTCCATTGGAACCAACAAGAACGGAAAGAGAACTGCATTTGTCTATCTGCTTAACGATGCACTTGGTATGGTAATCTGGGGAAGTGTATTCTATCTGGTCAATGCCTTTGTCAGGTTTGACTTTCTGGGTAATGTGATGAGTCCGGTGGGTATCGCATTGTTAAATACGGTTTATCGTATGCTTACCGTTATGGTGCTATTGCCGTTTACTGAATTAATCGAAAAGCTGGTATTTAAGTTGTTTAAGGATACTGAGGAGGATTTGGAGGAGCAGGCAGACTTTGACCTGCTGGAGGAGCGTTTCCTTCAATATCCGCCTCTTGCACTGGAGCAGAGTCACCTCGCGATGAACGGCATGGCAAAAAAAGCACGAAAGAATATTCTGCGGGCTATCGGTATGCTTTATGAATATTCCACGGAAAAATATCAGAAGGTGCAGGAAAAGGAAAATCTCATCGACAAATACGAAGACAAACTTGGCACTTACCTGATGCAGGCAACTTCACGTGAGCTGAGTCCGGATCAGACAAGGCAGGCTTCCAAAATGCTGCATACCATCAGCGACTTTGAACGTCTGGGTGACCATGCGGTGAATATTTCCAAGGTTGCAAATGAGATTTATGAAAAAAAGATTGTGTTCTCTGATGAGGCAGATTATGAACTTGGGGTACTGATTGATGCGGTAAAGGAAATCGTGGGCATTACCGTGGAGGCATTTATAGAGGACGATATCAAAAAAGCGGTATCGGTTGAGCCACTTCGCGAATTGATTACCATTCTCTGCAACGAGATGAAGCTTCGCCATGTCACACGTCTTAGCAACGGAAAGTGTAAGTTAGAGCAGGGATTCGCCTTCAATGATCTGCTTACTAATATGGAGCGTATAGGAGCGCATTGCTCTAATGTCGCAGTTGCGATGATTGAGCTTGAGGCTTCAGGTTTTGATACCCATGAGTACTTAAAGAGCATCCGTGAGTTGAAGGATGAAAATTACTGCGAGCTTCTTACTGCGTATGAAGCAAAATACGATATCAACGGATTCCGCAAAAAGAAAAAATCCAAAAAAGAAGCTTAATAAGGATATATTATTTAGGGTTGAGGAAGGTTATTAATAATGTTAAATAAACTGGGATATATTGATATGCATTGTGATACTTTGCTTCATGCAGTTGCCGGTGATAAAAAGGATGTGTTCAGTATGGAGGCTTGTGAAGTAGATGCGGCAAGGCTGTATGAAGCCGAAGCGATGGCACAGTGCTTTGCAGTATTTTTTCCGCCGGCGATTAATGATGATATAAAGTTTTTCAAACAGGCGAAGAAAATACTGACCCATACGCTTGATAATTATTCAGATAAGATAGCTTACGCGGGAAATATTGCTGATTTGGAAAGGAATATTGAAGCAGGGAAAGTATCTGCATTTCTGACAGTGGAGGATGGAAGGGCTGTTGATGGCAGTATTGAAAATTTGGAATGGTTTTATAATCAAGGTGTCAGAATGATTTCGTTAACCTGGAATCATGAGAATTGTTTTGGTTATCCAAACAGCCGGGACAGCGAAGTAATGCAGAAGGGCTTAACAGCATTTGGAAAAGAAGCAATAGAAGTAATGAATGACCTTGGAATAGTTGTGGATGTATCCCATTTATCAGATGGTGGATTTATGGATGTGGCAAGGATATCAAAGGTACCTTTTGTTGCATCACATTCTAACGCAAGAGCGGTAACTAATCACCAGAGAAATCTGACAGACGACATGATAAGAATACTTGCCGATAAAGGTGGGGTCACAGGACTCAATTTCGCAGCGGATTTTGTGGAAAGTGCAGAACACACTCATCACAGCAGTATTGAAAGAATATGTGTTCATGCAAAGCATTTGCTTAATGTTGGCGGCGAGGATGTGATTGCCATTGGAACGGATTTTGACGGGACTAATGATAAGCTTGAGATTGATAATCCTACGAAAATGTATCTTCTTTTTGAAGGACTAAAGAAAAAAGGATTTACACAGAGCCAGATTGATAAAGTGGCATACCGGAATATAAAAAGAGTATTTGCGGATACCATGAAATAGATATAAAAGAGGCGTCTCCGGCATGAAGAATATTATGGTAAGTGTGCCAAGCAGCATATGTATCTAATAGGTGAAAGAATCTAATTTGCATAGTAGTGAGAAGGATATAGTCAAGCTTATGAGGGATCATTGTGAAAAGCATTGTTGACGATTCTTATACGAAAATCGGGGATGTGAGGAAAATACGGCGGCATCCGCATTTGCAGAAATAATTATTGACATAGGTAAATCATGGTGTTATTATACTTCATGTCTGAAAATAATTTATGACGAATATGTAAGAAAGAGAGGTAATAGTATGGTGAATGTTAGAGTAAGAGAGTGTGTTAGAACTGAATATGATATTGTTACCTCGGTTTATGCGTATTAATATATTATCATAAGTAATACATTTTATCAAAATATATTGTATTATATGTTATATATGTCTATTTAACCGTGGCTTGTTTTGCTACGGCTTTTTCTTTTCTATTATTCATTAATAAATCGTGGAATACTGTCAT
>CAMAKT010000108.1 GCA_945836135.1 uncultured Clostridia bacterium
ACTTATAGGAAATTCCTGTAAAGCTTCTTGAAATTTGGAAGGCTTCCAAGTATAATGTACAGGTGTCTGCCTTGGGGCAGCTACTAAATGAAATTAGAAAGTTGAGAATTTATGGAAAAGAATAAGAAGGAAGACAATTTAGACGAAATGGAACCGATGCACTATGAGGATGCGCCTATTGATGAGCGAATTATCCGTGCCGTAAGGGAAATGGGCTTTGAGGTTATGACACCTATTCAGCAGCAGGCGATACCTGTACTTTTGGAAGGAAGGGATGTGCTAGGACAGGCTCAGACGGGAACCGGTAAGACGGCGGCTTTCGGAATTCCGATGATACAGCGTATAGATACAGAAGTTCAGGGAACACAGTGCATTATTCTGTGCCCTACGAGAGAGCTGGCAATACAGGCAGCAGAGGAACTTCGCAAGTTTGCCAAGTTCATGCATGGAATCAAGATTCTGCCAATCTACGGAGGACAGGATATCAATAAGCAGATACGTTCGCTTAAAAGTAACATATCAATCATAGTAGGAACGCCTGGCCGCGTTATGGATCATATGCGCAGGCATACGCTTCATCTCGACAATATCAAAGCGGTTGTACTTGATGAGGCCGACGAGATGCTCAACATGGGATTTCGCGAGGATATAGAGACAATTCTTAAGGAGATACCGTCGGAGCACCAGACAGCGCTTTTTTCTGCCACAATGCCTAAGCCGATACTGGACATTACACATACCTATCAGAAAAATGCTGTCAATGTAAGGGTAACGGCGAAGGAAATCACCATTCCGCTGGTAAAACAGTATTATTATGAAGTTTCGCGCCAGAATAAGGCTGAGGTGACTTCAAGACTGCTTGATTACTATAATCCAAAACGCTCACTCATATTCTGCAATACCAAGAAGATGGTGGATGACCTGACAGAAGAACTTAAGGGCCGGGGATACTTCGCAGAGGGAATTCACGGAGATATGTCCCAGTTCCAGAGAGATAAGGTCATGAATGGCTTTAGAAACGGTACTGTGGAGATTCTTATTGCCACGGATGTTGCGGCGAGAGGAATTGATGTGGACGATGTTGAGGCTGTTTTTAACTATGATGTGCCCCAAGACATTGAGTATTATGTACACCGTATAGGGCGTACAGGAAGAGCAGGCAAGACAGGACGCTCCTTTACCTTGGTGGTGGGCAGGGAAATATACAAGCTCAGGGAAATAGAGAATATATGTAAGACCAAGATTAAAGCAAGGACTATTCCGTCGGCGGCGGACATTACGGCTGTAAAGGCTCAGAAGATTTTGTCAAAGGTCATGGAAATCCGGAACGACAAGGACCTCACGAAGATGACAAAAATAATAGCGGACAAAATCAATGATGAGGATGTCACTGCCATGGAGCTGGCAGCGGCCTTTCTTAAGCTTCACATGGGAGATGAGATTGAAGACATTCCAGTTGAGGTATATAAGCCAAGACGCGCAAGACATTTCGAGGATGAGAAGGGACGCAGACGCGACGGCAGACATGATGGCAGGCGCGAAGGACATAGACGTGACGGGGAAAAACATGTTGACCGTGGAGGCAAAAAGGATAAGCCACAGGCATATTTCGGCGTGGAGCGCAGACTTAAGGAAAAACGCCGTAAGCAGGTGAAGGAAGCCTCAACAAAGAAGCATTAAAATATAGGTAAAACCATTTAGAAAATAAAGTATTATTTAAGAAAAAACATAGAAAAAGTATTGAAAAACATAATATGCAGTGTTACATTATTAATGTGCGTGTTCGAGAAAATCGAAGGTGCTTATGTGCTTAGCGCACAAAGGAGAGAACTTTTATGAGAAAAGGTTTTGTAAAATGCGTTGCAGTTATGATGGCTGCTATGACAATGCTTACCGCATGTAACGGTAAGGCAAAGACAAATGCCGATGCAGACAAGAAGAGTTTTGATACACTTACTCTTGAGTTTGTTCCTTCTAAGGATGCCGATGTAATTATCACCGGAACGAAGGATCTTCCTCAGCTTGTTAAGGAAGAGATGGCTAAGCTTGGCTATGATATCGGAGAGGTAAAGATTTCTGTAGGAACAAGCTATGATGCAACAGGTGAGGCTATGTCAGCAGGTACAATTGATATAGGCTGGCTTCCGGGCGGTACATACGCTCTGTACTCCGATGATGTGGATGTTATTTTGACAGCTACACGTAATGGCTTATCAAATGACAGCGAGGATCCGAAAACATGGAACGGTGATGCCAATGCTACGCAGAAGAACGGTCCACAGGTAACATATTATCGTTCACTTATCTATGCTACACCATCCGAGTACGGCAAGTATCTTGCAGACAAGGTTAACAGTGGTGAGGCACTTACATGGGATGACCTTAACAATGCTACATGGGCAGTGCAGAAGACTTCTTCTTCAGCAGGTTACATCTATCCTACAATGTGGCTTATGAAGAATTATGACGGCAAGAAGATCAGTGACCTTGCTAACGTAATTCCGCTTGATTCCGGTTACGGCACAGCATTCTCTTATGCAGCAGCAGAGAGTGTTGATATTATTGTATGCTATGCAGACGGACGTAATGATTACGAGGAGAGCTGGATGCTTGCTACAGACAAGCAGGATTCCACAGGCAAGCAGGGTATGGGAAGAAGCGAGTCTATCTGGAATGAGCTCAATGTAATCGGTGTAACAGACGGAATCTACAATGATACCGTTGCTGTATCCAAGAAGAGCCCATATTATACAGAGGAGCTTACAAAGGCTCTTCAGCAGTGTTTTATCAATATTATCAGTACCGAGAAGGGTGCTGAGATTTTCAGCGTATACAGCCATACAGGTTATGCTGTAGCAACTGATTCGGATTATGACGCTGCACGTGCAGCACTTAAGGCAGTTACAGATTAATAAATATACGGTTTGACTCCGTCAGTTAGAGAGGGGTATCCCGCAGAATATGCGGGTGCCCCTTTGATTGTATATACGGATAATGAGTAAAAATAAAGGAATGCGAACATGATTGAGTTTAAGAATGTATATAAAACATATCCAAACGGCTTTACAGCCCTAAAAAACGTGAATTTGAATATTGAACAGGGAGAATTTGTCGCAATCATCGGCTTGTCAGGTGCAGGTAAATCGACGATTCTTCGCTGTATTAATCGTATGCATGATATACAGCAGGGAACACTTACCGTGGACGGAACGGATGTGGAAGCATTAAGCGGTAAAGCCCTGCGCCGTTTCCGCCGTAAGGTGGGAATGATTTTCCAGAGCTTTAATCTGGTTTCAAGAAGTACGGTGATTAAGAACGTACTTACTGCTGATGTGCCGGATATGCCGTTCTGGAGGGTACTTTTCGGTATATTTACAAAGGAACAGAAGATGAGAGCACTTGAAAGTCTTGACAAGGTAGGCATTCTTGATAAGGCATATACACGTTGTGACCAGCTCTCCGGGGGACAGCAGCAGAGAGTTGCCTTAGCAAGGACGCTTAACCAGAATCCTTCCATTATTCTTGCGGACGAACCTGTGGCAAGCCTTGACCCTGTCACGGCGCGTCAGGTTATGAGTGACTTCGTGCGTATTAACAAGGAATATAAGATTACGATTCTGCTTAACATTCATCATGTTGACCTTGCACTTAACTACTGTGACCGGGTTATAGGCGTGCGGGCCGGAGAAATTGTATTTGACGGACCGGCTTCAACCATTACTCAGGAACAGCTTGATGAGGTATATAACGGAACAAAGGTTCCTACCACAGAGAAAGAGGATTAGGAGGTACAGCATGAGTGAAGAATATACAGAACCGAAGAAAAAGGTGAAGTTGTTTGACCGTATATTCAAACCGCAGGTAATCACCATTGCCAACGGACATACAGCAGTGCGTCCAAGAAGCCGCTTGCCGTTTATCCTCATTGTACTTGCAATTGTGATTGCATGGGCATTGTATATGACGGAGTTTAGTCTGGCAACTGTTTTTTCGAGAGTGAATGAGCTTTTCTATATTCTCAGCAGAATTTTCCGGCCAAAGTGGAGTTTCTTTGGCAAGGTTATCTCACCACTTATCGATACAATCAAGATGTCGATTATGGGTACATTTATAGGCTGTGCTCTGGCTTTGCCTTTTGCAGTGCTTGCTTCAAGCAATATAGTACATAACAGGGTTGTTATCAGTGTTGTGAGATTTATCCTTGCACTTATCAGGACAGTGCCGACATTGATTATTGCGCTGGTGTGTGCCTTGATTTTTTCGCTGGGAACCTTTGCAGGAACCATCGCAATTGCCATATTTACCTTTGGCGTTGTTGCCAAGATGCTCTATGAGAGTATTGAGACAATTGATATGGGACCTTTTGAGGCGATGGAGGCGCTTGGAGCCGATAAGTTCCGAGCATTCTGGTCTGCCTGTATTCCGCAGATACTTCCTGTGTATTTAAGCCATTGCCTGTACTGCTTTGAGATGAATGTCAGGGCATCGGCAATTCTTGGATATGTAGGTGCGGGAGGTCTTGGAATAACCATCAACGAGCGCATTGGATGGCGTGATTATAACGGCCTTGGAATGGTGCTTCTTGCATTGTTTGTTGTTGTATTTGCTATTGAGTTTTTAAGCGAATATCTGCGCAAGAAGTTAAGTTAAGCCATAATGACAAATGCATGGAGAAAGAACATGAGTGATAATAAAAAAAGTATAAATAAAATAGGTAAAGCGGATGCTGTACTAAATGCAGCGGACGATAAACTGACCGTTGCCGGGATGTACGCGATGCAGCCTCATAAATGGATTCTCTATCTTGGAATAGTGCTTGTCATTGCAGTACTGATTGGCTGGTCGGCATCGGATATGTCTTTTTCGGGAATGACCGCAACAGGTACTGAGGTGGCAAAGGGTGTGCTGCACGGAGTTTTTCATCCTGATACAAAATTGCTATTTGGTACAAGTGATTCCGATGTGCCGTATCTGTTAATGCAGACCATAGCTATTGCGGTGCTGGGTACGCTTTTTGGTGCCATACTTGCAATACCTTTTGCGTTTCTTGCATCGACAACAATTATGCCAAAGCCTGTAGCCTTTGTGTTCCGTGCCATAATTCTGCTTATTCGTACGATTCCGAGCCTTGTGTGGGCGCTTATGTGGATTCGAGTGACGGGGCCGGGAGCTTTCTGCGGTGTTGTAACACAATCTGTGTGCTCAATAGGAATGATTTCCAAGATGTATATTACGGCCATCGAGGATTTGGATACTAAGATTTTGGAGAGCCTTGACGCTATGGGATGTACGCCGTTTCAGAAAATACGATACGGGGTGCTGCCACAACTCACCGCAAGCTTCATATCCACTACAATTTACCGTTTCGATATTAACTTAAAGGATGCCACAACGCTTGGTATAGTAGGAGCAGGCGGAATCGGTGCTTCGCTTATGCAGTGCCTTAACAGCCGCCGCTGGGCTATGGTTGGTTCATTTATATGGGGACTTATGGTGCTTGTACTGATTATTGAGTTTGCTTCAACAAAAATCAGAAAAAAGCTCGCAAGAGGTTAAAAAATTAAAAAAAAGGCAAATAGCGTCACAAGCTGTTTGCCTTTTTTTACGCAATGTATTATAATATATAAGGGATTACAAGGAGGTGTTCGGCATGCTTAAGATAACCTTTGCGATGATTAATTTAATAATTATTGCTCTCCTGATAGGCTCATGTATTATGACGTCCAGGAGAAAGAATAAGTTTCGACGTCAGGTTATTCAGGTGATTACGATGGGAATTGTGACTATATTTTGGTACACAATATTCCTTCTGACACCTATGGATAATCAGAGGATGGCTGTATTCACCATGGGTATGTATTATCTGAGCATTGACTGGCTCTCTTTCTTTCTTGCCGAATATTCGATTGTCTATACAGAGTCGGAGACTTTCACCAAAATTCCATGCTATATTCTTATTGTACTCTCCGTGATAGACGGAGTCGGTATTCTTATCAATAATTTTACCGGACATGTATTCCACCTTGAGGCAGCATATTATGCGGGTACTAATTTAAGCTATTGGGCAGCATATTTTGATATGCCGTATTTTTTACATCTGGGTATATGTTATATTATGATTGCATTCTGCTATATATCGCTTATCCGCAAGACCATCACAGCTCCGGGGTTTTACAGGAAGAAATATGCTGTTATTCTGGCACTTATTGTAGCAGTTACCGTAATCAATGCGGTATATTATACACTTAACCTGCCGGTAGATTTTTCTGTTCTCTTTTATGGCGTTTTAGGCATTGCCATATGTTATTTTACGGTTTATGCTACACCTAAACATGTAATTGAGCGGACGCATTCATATGTGGTTGAGGATGTTGGCAATGCTATTTTTTGTTTTGATGTTGATGGCAAGTGCGTCTATATTAATAAGGCGGCTAAGGCAATCTTCGGAAGCTGGGATGAGACTGAATGCATGAAGAAGATTGAAATAGTGTACCGGGTAGAATTTGAACAGAAACTTCATGGCGAAAAGGACAGCGAGGTATGGGAAGGTACTAAGAACATTGACGGCAGGGAGCATTATTTTAATTTCGAATACCGCAATATGAGGGACAGACGCGGAAATTCCATAGGCTGCTTTTTCAAGCTTGAAGACAAGACGGATGATGTGATTCGCTTCAAAGAGGAGCAATATAGGGCAACTCATGACAGACTTACCGGATTATACAACAGAGAGAGCTTTTTTGAGAAGGCTCAGGAGATTATAAAGGCATGTCCTGAGACCCAGATGCTTCTGCTGGCATCCAATATCAAGGACTTTAAGCTTATCAATGAATTGTATGGGCTTGAGATGGGAGATAAGGTTCTGCTTAAGCAGGCAGAGCTTATAAGGGAGAATCTGGGAGAGAATGCGGCAGCCGGAAGAATTTCGGGGGATAAATTCGCTCTTCTGATGCCGAAGAATCGTTTTGATGAAGAACGTTTTATGAAGAGTGTAGAGCAGCTTTGCTCACTTACTGAGAATAATACATATAAAATGCATGTCTATATCGGTGTATATTTTGTAGTAGATCAGGATGAAGCTGTAGAAACCATGTACGACAAGGCCAGTCTTGCCATTGAGCGTGTGCGTGGTGACTATCAGCAGATAATAACTTACTATGATGACAGTGATTTGGAGGAGCTTATCCACGAGAAAAATGTGGTGGCAGAGTTTGACAGGGCCATAGCCAACAGGGAGTTCTGCATATACCTGCAACCACAGGTGAACTGTGAAGGCGATGCGCTGGGAGCTGAAGCATTGGTTCGTTGGCAGCATCCGCAGAAGGGATTACTATTCCCGGGAGCATTTCTAGGCATTATCGAAAAAGCCGGGCTTATTTACAAGCTGGATTACTATATATGGGAAATGGCTGCCATGAAGCTTGCTGAATGGAAGAAGGAAGGAAAGGGACAATACCATATATCTGTCAATATATCTGCGAAGGATTTTTATTATCTTGATTTATATGAGACATTTACGGGTTTGGTGGAGAAATATGATATTGAGCCGGACAAGCTTAATCTGGAAATTACCGAGACAGTAATTATGTCGGATGTCAAGATGCATATGCAGATAATCAACAGATTACAGGAGTATGGTTTCCACATAGAGATTGATGATTTTGGCAGCGGATATTCATCGCTTAATACCCTTAAGGATATCAAAGCTGATGTGATTAAGATTGATATGTTGTTCCTACGGGAGACAGAGAATCAGACAAGAAGTAAGACAATTCTTAATTCAATTATCTCAATGGCAAAGGCACTTAATATGCCGGTTATTACCGAGGGCGTTGAGACACAGAATCAGGTCGAGTTCCTTTCGGATATGGGTTGTGATATGTTCCAGGGATACTATTTTTCAAAGCCTATTCCTGTTCAGGACTTTGAGGGAAACTATCTGAAAGCAATGTAATACATATGCTGCAAATGAATAAGATTACAGAATGTGGGAATAGTTTTTTACCGGGAGAAATATAATATACATGTAATGGCATCTTATAGAAAACGGTTCCGGTATGAATAAAATAACCAAGAATTTAATTAAAATGTTGCAGGGAGCATTGATTGGCTTGGGAGCTGTACTTCCCGGGATATCGGGAGGCGTGCTGTGCGTTGTGTTTGGCTTCTATACAACTATTATGGAATTTTTAGCAGACCCGATTCACAGTTACAGGACACACCTGCCAAAGCTGCTTCCTGTTTTTATTGGGGCAGTAATTGGCTTTATGGGAGTTGCCAATGCGCTTGCATTTCTTTTGGAGAGGTATCCGAATCAGTCTGTGTGTGTCTTTGTAGGGCTGATTGGCGGCATGCTTCCGGCGCTTATGCGCGAAGCGGGAGAGCAGGGAACGGGCAGGGCTTCCTATTTGTCAATGTTCGTTTCAATGGCACTTATATTTGTATTGCTTATCTGTCTTAAGCTTTTTTCTGTAAGCATACAGCCGGATTTGGGGTGGTATTTTTTCTGCGGTGTGTGTCTGGGACTCAGCATTATAGTACCGGGTTTAAGCTTTTCTACATTGCTTATGCCACTTGGCTTGTATGAAGCCTTTGTTGCGGGAATAGGACATTTGGATTTCGGGGTGCTGATACCAGGAGGAATGGGGGCACTTGCGACTCTTGCAATTTTATCGAAAACTGTAAATGCGTTGTTTGCATCCCACTATTCTGTGGCGTTTCATGCTATTATAGGGATTGTAATGGCTGCCACGGTTATGATTATTCCCTTTCCGGCTTTTGCACAATCGGTGCCGGCTTTCATTGCAAATATGCTGTGTATTGTAGCGGGAATTATGGTGACGGTATGGCTTGACAGATTTAATCAAAAAAAATTAAAAAAAATTGAAACATTTTGAATAATATTTTACACTACTATATGCGTGCATATAATTGCTGTGTATATCGTCTGAGGATTTTTTAGTCGGCTGTGGAGAATTCGGGCGGTAATTGGGCATTACGGCACGTAAAAAACATATTAAAAAACATATTATGGAGGAATATACAATGAGAAAGAAATTATTAGCCATTGGCTTAGCTACATTAACAGTGTTAGCATTTACAGGATGCAACAAGTCTACTTCAAAGGAAAACACAACAGAAGCTACAACAGAAACTACAACAGAAGCCACAACCGAAGCTACAACTGAGGCGACCACAGAGGCCAC
>CAMAKT010000109.1 GCA_945836135.1 uncultured Clostridia bacterium
GTGTTATATTTATGCATGGCAGTGACTTATGGGAGAAGCTTAGATGTTCTTGGAATCTCTGAAAAGCAATCAGCAAATTTCGACAGGATGTCGAAATAGATGCAATGGAGCCATGGATGGCGACTTTGCATCGGTTGCGTATGATTGAAATAAAGTACACCCGGGGTGCCTAGAACATCTTAGTTTCGTACATCGGAAGTGGCATGCATAAATATAACACAATATGCACTCACAACGTAACTTAACATGTTTTGACACCCTAATCCTATAAAGCAAAAAACGTCTTCTGCATACAGCTTAAGCCGTATGTAGAAGACGAAATATTCCGTGGTACCACTTCTGTTCGCCCATTCCTCACAGAATGAGCCTCCTCGCGTTCTGCATGCCCAGGCATGATAAAACGCTGCCGCTGTAACAGGCGCTCCTGTCGCAGCCTGAGATGCCGGCATAATACAAATAATCCTGCCCCATCCTCGGTGCGCCACTCCGAAGCCATGTTCAGTATTCTCTCCGTTCCCTTCTCTCAGCCTGACTGCGCTCCCTGCGCAATACATAAGGGGTCTCTGTAAACTTCACGAATACCTACTCTCTTCTTCACTGTGTTTGCTGTATGTATAGGACAAGACTACCACAAGTAAATTTTGTTGTCAAATGAAAATTCATTCTCCTCCCAGATACCGCACAACCCCGCTTGTAATTGCCCGCGCGACCTTCTCCTGATACTCCTCGGTTACAAGCAATGCTGCCTCGTCATAGTTGGTGATAAATCCGCACTCCACTATGACGGTAGGACATGGCGTATGTATCAGCATATAGTAGCTGTCATTTGGCTTGATTTTGCGGTCATTTGTCTCATCAACCTGTTCCTTAAAGGCATCCTGTATGCACTGTGCAAGCTTCTGACCCTCCTCGGAATGCTTATAGTAGAACACCTGTCCCCCGCATACAGCACTGTCGCTGAAGCTGTTCTGATGAATGCTAATAACCACATCCGCATTGCTCTTAGCAATGATGCCGCAGCGCTTCTTCATATCTGCAATCTTTTTGTTTCTGTCACTCTCTTCATACAACCCATCGTCCGTCTCTCTGGTGAGCAGCACATGTATACCCTGCTCCTCCATCTTCTCTTTGAGTTTGTACGATATTTGAAGGTTGATTTCCTTCTCGACAGTGTTATTTACCCCCAGCATTCCGGGGTCAACGCCGCCGTGTCCCGGGTCAATCACCACAAGATACCCTGTATCCCCCATAGTACTCGCCGACAGAATCTCACCATCAAAATAAAGAAAATGCCTCATGAGAAACCACAGTGAAAATATCATGACAAGCCCCATAGCAAGCTGAAGCAGTTCTCTTTTCATAATAATTAACCCCATGCATAGAATCTGACTTACTGCTATTCTATGCACGGGGGAATCAATTATACACACTATTTACCTGTTATATCGGTTTATTACCTCCCATATCTCCGGGAACTCTCCGCCGAGGCTCCAGACTGCCACTCCGGCAAGGTCATATTCCGCCACAATCTTCATTTTCTCTTCAATGGAGCGAGCATCCTCCAGCCACACACTGTAATGGTGCCCCTCAACATCTCCTTCGGCAACATACTGCCCTATGGTTTCACTCCAGTTAATCGGAAGTCCCAGCTCCTCCACACGTTCATAGGATGCCTTCATGGTGTATGCCTTACCGTCAATAACATAATTGCCCGCCTCGTCCGTATACTCATCCCATATTCTGGTATAGAACGGAAGACCATTGATAAGCTTGTCAGCAGGAACACTCTCCAGCGTGTTCACGATACCGTTGGTGACAAACTGAAGAGATGCGACACTTCCGGCTTCACCGCCGCCATTGTAGTGTTCGTCGTAACCCATAACTATTACATAGTCCGCTATTGCCCCCTGTTCCCTACGGTCATAATGTGCGGTATGTCCCATAGGCACATAATTGTCAATGGACAGCACAATTCCCGCTTTGCGGCACTCTATGGAAAGCTCTCTCAAAAACTGTATGTAATGTATTCCGGTTTCGGAGTCCACCTTCTCAAAATCAATGTTTATACCGTCATAGCCGTATGTCTCCACCTCCGACATCATGGCAGCAATGAGAGCCCTCCTGTTCTCCGTCACGGAAAAAAGTTCATACTCACTCCAGCCACCCTCTGCGCTCACGGAGGTAAAATCACTCCACAGCGGCCATATCTCCCTGCCTGTCTCATGAATGTAATCTACATATTCCTGCTGCGCCAGTGAGCTGTAACCGCCCTGGCTGTCCGTAAGCTGATACCATGTAGGCGATACTGTATTTACCTCCTTGGCCGCATCCAAAAGCCCGTAAATATCATCATTATCAAACATATCATACACTGCGTGCCATGCCAGATTAATTTTGTACTTTTTGGAAACAGATGTATAAATCGGTGCCTGATAATTATTTGTTGTGGTAATGGTATAACTGTCTCCTAACTCCTTGGTTCTGATATAACCCACTATATTGTCATCCGTTGCGAGCTTTGTCCAGTCGCCCTCCTCGGCCTCCACAGACCAGTTCTTTGTATCATCTCCTACGGACAGAATCGGCTCCTTAATGCTGGCGCCGGTACGGATTGTGCCGTTTTCAGCCACATTAACGCATTGCCTTACTCCATATTCCGTTGTAATGAGCATTCTGTACGGCTCCGTCCTGACCTCATATATAAAATCAGCTCTCTCCTTAACAAAATCCACCGCCAGATAAATTTCATCATCAATACGTCTGGCAATAACATAATGCTCTTTCTTAACAGTATCCCCAACATAGTATGCCTGACTGTCAAAGGGAATGGTCACAATCTTGGTTGGAGTGGTATAAATAAGTTCATCATGTCCCATATCATAATAAAAGCGATGATTAAAATATTCAGCCACGAAATCCTTTTTGAAATACCATACATCGCCGAAGCAGTATGCTTTCTGCTCTAACCGCTTCCCATTAAGCAGTACAAATGCCGAAGGGTTGTCTTTGTCATCCCTTGTGTCAACTCCATAATATTCATACAAATCAATCAGCGTGTTGTTGGGCGTATACTTGTCAATCAGCGCCATAAGCCCCATACCGCCAGCTGCAAGCAAACAGACAACCACAATTGCCACCACAACCGCTGCTGTCTGTTTCCTGTTGCGCTTCTTGCGCTCCGGAGCATTCTCCACATAGTATTCGTCTATATCATTTTCATCTATTCTGTCCTTTTCATCGTAATCTTCATCCATTAAAAAACGGTTCTTCTTAGCCATAGCATCATCCCCTGTCTGTACTTTTAGCAAAGCACCCCGACGGTGCCTTATTAATAAGCATATCACAATATTGCGGATTTTTAAATAGCAGGTTTTACATGTTCACACTGCTGCTGTAAAATAATTGTAACAGTTCAGCCATAGCCTGTAGCGTGAGATAATCATGCTTGCATGAATTAACACACGCCACAAGCTATGAGCTGAGCGCCAGTTAATGAGCAAAGTTAGCCACGAAGCGGCGGGAAAGCACCGCAGGTGCGGCTTTGCGAATAGCACGACTGAACTGTTACAAATAATTAAAAAAATTTATTATTCTACGCAATATAAAGCAGATTTTGTTGTGTATATAAGTGAAAGCTCTGTATAAAGCAGGAAAGGAGGACACAATGAAAGACCGGGAAATAATTGATTTATATTGGGAACGGAATGAGGGCGCAATATCTGCAACCGCCGTAAAATATGGAAAATACTGTTATTCTATTTCCTACAACATTCTGCACAATGCCGAAGATGCAGATGAATGTGTCAATGACACCTATATGGGTGCATGGAAATCTATACCACCACAGCATCCGGAATGTCTGGCAACTTATTTGGGAAAAATTACCCGCAACCTTTCGTTCAACCGGTTAAAGCAGTACACCGCAAAAAAGCGGGGGTTGGGACAGACTGAACTTGTATTATCGGAATTGGAGGATTGTATTCCGGCCCGGATGACCCCTGAACAGATTGTTGATGAAATGATATTGGTTAAATCCATCAATCAGTTCCTAAGGTTGCAGCCTGATCAGAACCGGAATATCTTCATTCGCCGTTACTGGTATCTGTATTCGATACGGGATATTGCCAAAGCATATGGCTTGAGCGAGAGCAAAGTTACAGCTTTACTTTTCCGTATACGAAACAAATTAAGATTACATCTTGAAAAGGAGGGTATCATATGAAAAATGCCATGAACAGCGAAAAGCTTCTCAATGCAATTGGAAAAATAGATGATAATCTTATTCTGGACGCAGTTAACGATACACCGGTTACATCAAAGAGAAAGCATATATGGCTCAAATTCTGCGCTGCCGCTGCCTGTCTTGCACTGATTGTATACGCAGGTACGCAGCTTGTACAAAATAATAATTCCGCGGACACAACTGACAGACTACCCATGCTTACAATTACGGAGGGTGCAAGCAGCTCAATGGGCTATGAGGGCTATATGCTTTATGAAATATCGGAGCTGGTTAATGCCAATCCATGGAATGAAAATGCAGAAATTTCCACCTTGCCTGTCTATGAAAATCCACTGAGTTATGATGAAAATTATGTTGTCGTATCAGGTGCAGATTTTAATGCAATGGAAGCATTTCTGCTTGAAATTGCAGCCCGTCTTGACATAGATACCGACAATCTTAAAATAACCAATAATAATCGGACGCAGGTTACAGGCAAAACAGAAGGTATTACAATTGTGGTTGACACGTCCATGACTGCAACAATATCTTTTGAGCCGGCAGTATCACTTCCAGAAGGTTATAACTTTTCGCACCATTCATCATACGATGATACTTTAGCCGTCGCAGAGTATCTGGAAAAGGAATACGAAGAATTGCTTGGAACGGATAATCCACAAATCAACATTTATGGTGGTGACTATAACATATATCTGCAGCAAAGTTACCGCATTGAGTTTTTCAATGCATCCGATGATTTAACAGAGCGCATTATCAACTATAATTTTAATCGTACGGCATTCTACTGCAATGATGACGATGAACTTTTTCTGGCACGGACTTTTAAGCCGGACTTGTCCCACAAAGCAGGAGATTATCCCATTATTTCAGCGGCAGAAGCAAAGGAGCTCCTGTTAAATATGAACTATATCACTACTGTCCCTTACGAAATGCCCGGAGAGGAATATATTGCCAAGGTTGAGCTTGTGTATCGTGTGGGTGAATATGAGAAATACTATATACCATACTATCGTTTCTACGTTGAACTGCCGGACGCAGAATACAAAGAAAACAATAATGGTACAAAGACCTATGGTGCATATTATGTTCCGGCGGTTGAGGGGAGATATATTTCCAATATGCCTCTTTGGGATGGACACTTTAATTAAAGAACCAATATAAAAATTTGCTCCGTGCGATGGAACATCTGCTTCACCGCACGGAGCCATGAGGGGCCTTATAATTTTGTTAAATGTTATCCAGTTTTACGCGTTCAAATTCCACTCCCGTAACCCTACCATTCTCGTCAAAGGAATATGAACGCATATAGGTACACGGTCCATCCCGAAGTAGCATATCCGCAAGACGTCTGTTGACATCCGCCTGATAGCCGTTTACAGTTATGGGAATACCCGCCTCCTTGTAGTCAGACAGCTCATTAACGAGCTGGTTCGACATACGGTCGTATTCTCCCAGCATGCCGTCAAGTATGCCTTTCATAGCTTTCCTCCATAATCAATTTACCTGTTATGCCATGATAATGCCGTTTACCATAATTGTGTGATATATTATTATTTCCCGTGCACAGGCATCTGTCGTGACTTTTACCATTGTGTTCTATTCTCCCTTCCATACTCGTTCCATAAACACCAACATATCATGATGCAGGCAGAACGGATCCGGTTCAAAGGGAATAACCCCCGCTCTCTCTCCTGTGGTCGCCTGATAATAACGCATCCCTGCATCTGTGCAGAAAGCAGTAAGCACCCAAGGAGCCTTTCCCCAATACTCCCTCACATGAAGTGCACCGGCAGCCGTGCTGCCACAGTGCCATAAACTTAAATCCCCTATTAAAAAGCATCTGTCACAGCGGAGAAAAAATGCATCTGCCAGACCCATATCACAGCCCATATCAAGAAAAACATAATCACAGTACTCGGACAATGCCGGAAGCTCCGAGCCATCTGCCTGTGCCAAAAACGTAATATGCCCATGGGTAAATTCATCCGTCACGCCCTTATCTCCAAGAATAACCTTTGCCTGTCCATAATTCTTATTGTCGGTAAGGTTACAGACTGCTACCCGGTTTTTTCTTACGTTTGACAGATAATTGGCTGCAGACCAGATGAAATGCGTCACGCCACAGCCGCCATTTGTCCCTGATACTCCTATGATTTGCATACGCTCCGGTCTTTTCCTGAATAATGGTTTTTTCAATGTAATCACTCTCCGCCAAAAAGGAATACGGTGATGTGCAGTACGGAATTCTGAAAGCTCTTCTCATCTTGTGTTCTTTTCTGATTCCGGCATATCCCCGTGCATCCGTAAAATTAACAGCGCTCACATACCCAACTCCCGCCTCATCAAGCCGTGCTGCTGCCTTTTCATATAAAAGAAGCTCCTGCGCAGTATGTCCGGCAACAAGGATAATCGTTCTGTCCTGCTCCCCGTTACCCTTCAGGGTATCATCACTGGCAGTCTCCACATCCCCTAAGTCCCTTACAATAACTGAATACTTATTAAGCTCCTTTTCATCCATCGGCATGGCGTACCCGCCGTAATCGGGCATGATTGTCAAGCCCTCAACGGTATATATGCCTCCTGCACAGCTTATGTGCTTCACCCCCTCGTATAAAGGTATAGGTAAAGAATTTTTGCCATTGTCCGCCGTAATAAGCAGACAACGCCTCCTCGTGGCATTAAAGTGTGCCGAAAGCATAACTGCAAGGTGTGTAGCTCCGACACGTCCATGACTGCCGACGACGAGTATTACTAAAGGATTTGCCGCCGCCCTTTTGTTAGATTTAATCTGTGATTGTTCCAGTGCGTGATACAGCTTGGACACATCGGCATAACGCCCTTCCGGTTCTAAGCTGGTGCACTTTTTGATAATAAATTTAAGATTTTCTGAGCATTGAAAATTGTTATGCTGTGTCTTAACTGTTCTCCCGGTCAGCATGAAGCGAATCAGCACGCCAAGCGCATATATGTCACAGCCTGCGGAAAGCTTCCCGCCACGGTACATCTCGGGAGCAGCATACCCCTTCGTTCCCGTCACAAACCCAGTCATACTCCCAGTCAGAAGGCTGCTGCCAAAATCCAGCAGCTTAAGCCCATCCGTCGTGATAATAATATTGTCCGGCTTGATGTCAAGGTGACATATTACACCATTGTTCTGCATATATTCAAGAACAGTGCATATACTCATAGCAAGACAGCATGTCTCCTGCTCTGTCAGTCCGCCCATTCTTCTAACGTACTCTGTCAAAGACTCTCCTTCTATGTATTCCTCCACAATGTAGAAATACACATCATCCTCGTCAACATCATATATTATAGGTAAAGAGGGATGCGACAGACGCTTAAGGACATCGGCTTCCCGCCGACCCACGCAGTATCCGTCCTGACTCTTGAGAATGCGCTTGACCGCGCGATGCACACTAAGACCAGCATGTCTGGTAAGAAATACTTCACCGTAAGCTCCCTGCCCGAGCTTACGAAGGATTATGTATTTGCCATCCAATAGAGCTTCCTGTATATCGGTAAATACCAACCTCCCTAATGGACAGCAGCAAATCTTGTATAGAGTATAAAATAAATGTATCAATTATGCCACAATCTATTATTGTTATATTATTAAACAAATGCTTAACTTTATTCTCGGGCACTGTAATCTTACCAATATTTCATAAATTTTTCATAGTATTATAGCTTTACAGAGTGACAAAGGATGGCGTATAATAAACAAGTCAGGAAGGATGTGATTTGACATGAAAATTGAACGACTTAGTGAAAATTCAATACGTTGTACCCTTAATCGAGCTGATTTGGATTCACGTGAACTTAAAATCAGCGAACTGGCTTACGGAACTGAGAAGGCTAAGAGTCTTTTTAAAGATATGATTGCCCAGGCATCTTTTGAGTGTGGATTTGAAGCTGAGGATATTCCTCTTATGATAGAAGCCATTCCGGTATCCCCGGACTGCATTGTCCTTGTCATCACGAAGGTGGAGGACCCTGAAGAGCTTGACACACGCTTTTCCAAGTTCGCCCCGTCTGAGGACGAAGATGACTATGCGGACATGCTTGATGGTGATGATGAGCTTAAGAGCAGTCAGGATGCTTCAGACCTGCTTGGCAGAATTAATGAAGCTCTTAACTCAGAAGACGGCTTTATTCCTTTTTCCCAGAGCCTCGGCAAAGACTCCGGCAAGTCTAAGAGCAAGTCCGGCTCCCGCACCGATGCTGCAGATTCAGACAGTGCTGCACCTAAGCCTGAGAACGAGGAACAGATTCAGCTTGAGAAGATGTTTTCCTTTAAGAATCTGTCTCAGGTATCCGCTGCCGCCGCAGCAGTTAATAATCGTTTTCATGGTGATAGTGTGCTGTACAAGAACCCGTCCAACTCCCGCTACTATCTTTTCATCAGCAGCCCGGATATGAGACCGGATGAATTCACGGGTGTCAGCAACGTACTCACGGAATACGGCACCAGAGAGAAATTCTCCTACGCCTCCCTCGCTTACCTTGAGGAGCACAATGAGGTGATTGTGCGTAAGGATGCACTTAAGATATTATCAGAACTGTAACAGAGAATATGCGCTGCGCGCAATGAAAAACGCATGACCTTTTTTATCAGGTCATGCGTTTTATTCTTTACCTGTGCTCTATTTTTACTTGGATTCCTTAGCTGCCAGGAACTCGTTAATCTTGTCGGTAATCGCATCCGGGTCAAGTCCATGAACCAGTGAAGCTTCCTCTAAGGACTCTCCCTGTGCTGACGGACATCCCACACAGTGCATTCCCTCATTCAGTAAAATAGGAACAATATCATAATCAACATTAATAATGTCAATGATTCTCATATCCTTGCTAATCTGTGCCATT
>CAMAKT010000110.1 GCA_945836135.1 uncultured Clostridia bacterium
ATTATGGGGATTTTCCCGCGGAAGGATAAACAAAATATGAATATTATTAATGTACTTGCATCGGAACTTAATGTGCGTAACGGACAGGTTGAGGCGGCTGTCAAGCTGATTGACGAGGGTTGTACTATACCTTTTATTTCAAGATACAGAAAGGAAGCAACAGGAGCTCTTAATGATGAACAGCTTCGTAATCTGGATGAGCGTCTTAAATACCTTAGAAATCTGGAGGATAAGAAAGCACAGGTTCTTGCAAGCATAGAGGAACAGGGAGCACTGACGGAGGAACTTAAGGCACAGATTGAACAGGCACAGACAATGGTGGCGGTGGAGGATTTGTACCGTCCTTACAGACCGAAGAGAAGGACCCGCGCCACAATTGCCAAGGAAAAGGGGTTAGAGCCTCTTGCCAATATAATTCTTCTACAGATGGCCAAGGCACCGCTTGAGGAGGCTGCCAAGGAATACATTTCTGAAGAGAAGGGTGTTGCTACTGCCGAGGAGGCAGTTGAGGGCGCCAAGGACATTATTGCCGAGTCTATTTCTGACAACGCAGATTACAGAACGAGAATCAGGGAGCTTACCTTTAAGGAAGGTGTACTTACCTCCACTGCCAAGGATGCCGAAGCCAAGACTGTGTATGAGATGTATTATAATTTTCAGGAGCCGGTTGCAAAGATGGCAGGACATAGAATTCTCGCTGTCAACAGAGGTGAGAATGAGAAGGTGCTGACAGTTAAGATTGAGGCACCACAGGACAAGGTTTTTACCTATCTGGAGCAGCAGATTATCACAAGGGATAACCCTTACACCACGCCCATACTCAAGGACACCATAGCGGACAGCTATGAGAGACTTATTGCACCTTCAATTGAGAGGGAGATACGCAGCCAGCTCACTGAGACGGCAGAGGATGGAGCAATCAAGGTATTCGGAAAGAATTTAGAGCAGCTTCTTTTACAGCCGCCTATTTCGGGACATGTTGTATTGGGCTGGGACCCGGCATTTCGTACAGGCTGCAAGCTTGCTGTTGTTGACAGTACCGGCAAGGTACTTGACACTACGGTTATTTATCCTACAGCGCCTCAGAACAAGGTGGAGGAGTCTAAGACTGTACTCAAGAAGCTTATCAAGAAGTACAATGTAACACTTATTTCTGTGGGAAACGGAACGGCATCAAGAGAATCGGAGCAGGTTATTGTAGACCTGCTTAAGGAGATTGATGCTCCGGTTCAATATATTATTGTCAATGAAGCGGGGGCATCGGTATATTCAGCGAGCAAGCTGGCCACCGAGGAGTTCCCTAATTTTGATGTGGGACAGAGGAGTGCGGCATCCATCGCGAGAAGGCTTCAGGATCCGCTGGCTGAGCTTGTGAAGATTGACCCTAAATCAATCGGTGTAGGTCAGTATCAGCATGATATGAATCAGAAGAAGCTTGGTGAAGCCCTCGAGGGAGTTGTGGAGGACAGCGTGAACAAGGTCGGCGTAGACCTCAATACCGCTTCCGCTTCACTTTTGGAGTATATTTCCGGAATAACAAAGACCATTGCCAAGAATATCGTGGCATACAGGGAGGAGAACGGAAGGTTTACTGATCGTAAGCAGCTCCTTAAGGTTGCAAAGTTAGGTCCTAAGGCTTATGAGCAGTGTGCGGGCTTTATGCGCATTACCGGAGGAGATAATCCACTTGATGCTACCAGTGTTCACCCGGAGAGCTATGATGCTGCTGAAGAACTGCTTAAAAAGCTTGGCTATGATGACTCATCCATTACTGCGGGAGGACTGCCGGGCTTGACTAAGAAAGTCAAGAACGTGAAGCAGACAGCTGATGAACTGGGAATAGGCGAGCTTACACTCAAGGATATTTTGAAGGAGCTGGAAAAGCCGGGGCGTGACCCTAGAGATGAGATGCCGAAGCCGATTCTACGCACGGATGTCATGGAGATGAAGGATTTGACACCGGGAATGGTGCTTAAAGGCACAGTCAGAAATGTTATTGATTTCGGTGTATTTGTGGATATCGGCGTACATCAGGACGGACTTGTACACATTTCGCAGATAACCAACAAGAAATTTATCAAGCATCCGTTAGAGGTTGTCAGTGTCGGAGATATTGTTGAGGTCAAAGTCATGAGTGTTGACGAGGCAAAAAAGAGAATCCAGCTTACAATGATTATTGATTAATCAGACAGCCGGAATTAATATATCAGCGGGAGGACATACCGATATTATGAAAGTCAGTTTTAATGTAAAGCTTACAAACAAGGAAATGTTTTCCTTTCTTATGAATAACACATACCGCAAGCCTATGGGAGTGATTCTTTTTCTGTTTGGAATAGGCTGCTTTGTTGTGGCAGCATTAACCTGTACCGATATGGGACTTAGGAGCACACTTTTGCTAATACTTTTGGGTTCACTGTACACAATTATACAACCGATAATGCTGTGGAGAAATGCGTGCCGACAGATTAGAAAGAATCCTGTATATCAGGATGAGCTTTCATATTCCTTCGACGATAAAGGCATTACCGTAAGCCAGGGAGAGAATGTTACCTCCAAGACCTGGGAGGAATGCTGGAAGGCAGCGGATTACGGAAAGATTGTGGTTATTTATATTGCAGTTAATAACGGAATCATTCTTCCGAAGGATGCCATAGGAAGTCAGTACGGTGACTTTGTGCAGCTTGTAAAGGCACATCTTCCGGGGAGACTTAAGCCACAGAAATAGTTGGATATATTTTGAATGAGGATTGATATGGGCGACATAAGGACAATAGAGACATATTCATATGAGGACACATACAGACTGGGACAGGAGATGGCAGAAAAGGCAGTACCGGGACAGGTTATCTGCCTGACGGGCGACTTAGGAACGGGCAAGACCGTGTTCACCCAGGGCTTTGCCAATGGACTGGGTGTAAAGGATTATGTTGACAGCCCGACTTTTACAATAGTTAAGGAATATCATGACGGAAGGCTTCCTTTTTACCATTTTGATGTGTACAGAATCAGCGATGTTAGTGAGATGGACGAGATAGGCTATGAAGAATACTTTTACGGCGACGGCGTCTGTATTGTTGAGTGGGGAAGGCTGGTGGAGGAACTTCTTCCGGAAGGCTGTATTTTTATAGACATTGAAAAGGACAGGGATAAAGGCTTTGACTACCGGATTGTCCATATTAAGGAGGGCAGACAATGAAGATTCTTGCAATAGAAAGCTCATCGCTTGTGGCGTCGGCTGCCATAGTGGAGGATGATATTCTGGTGGCTGAGTACACAGTCAACTACAAGGTTACCCATTCCCAGACACTTCTTCCGATGATTGATGAGATAATAAGGATGACGCAGACAGATAAAAAGTCAATAGATGCCATCGCCGTTTCCGGGGGACCGGGCTCATACACGGGCTTAAGGATTGGCTCCGCCACGGCAAAGGGACTGGGAATGGCCCTTGATATTCCCCTTATACATGTGCCGACCCTTAAGGCTATGGCGTACAATGCATATGGCTATGGGGGCATAATCTGTCCGATTATGGATGCCAGACGCTCGCAGGTCTATACAGGAATATATGAATTTGAAGGCGGCGTATTTAATACTCTGTGGGATGACTGCGCGGTTTCTTTTGATGAGCTGCTTGAAAAGCTTGAAGAGCTTGCAGTAAAACGTAATAAAAAAATCATTTTTATCGGTGACGGAATCCCTGTATACAGGGAAAAAATCGCAGGGTATTTTGCCAATGAGAAGGCATATGAATTTGCACCTGCATCCATGAACCGCCAGAGGGCAGCGTCGGTTGCAGCACTTGCATGCATTTATTACAGTGAGGGAAGAACCGAGACAGCGGCAGAGCATCTCCCGGAATACCTGCGCCTGTCACAGGCAGAGAGGGAGCTTAAGGAGAGAGAGCAGAATGGCTGATATTATCATTGCGCCTATGCAGTATGAGAATCTTAATGCTGTTGCAGCCCTAGAACTGCAGTGCTTTTCTACACCCTGGAGCAGGCAGTCCTTTAAGGACGCTATAGATTCCGATAACTATGAGTATGTGGCAGCGATTACAAGTGAAGGTGCGCTGGTTGGTTACGCAGGTATGCAGGTGGTGCTTGACGAGGCAGAAATTACCAATATTGCAGTTGACGGGCAGTTAAGGAACAGAGGAATTGCATCAAAGCTCCTTGAGGCGTTGGTTACTCTGTGCGCCAGACGTGGCGTAAAATACCTTCACCTTGAAGTGAGGGAGAGCAATGAGGCTGCTCGCCACCTCTACGAAAAAAAAGGCTTTGAAATTGACGGAATGAGAAAGAATTTTTATCAGAAACCTACGGAGAATGCTGTTTTAATGACGAAAATATTATAGGATATACCAATTTTACAACCTATTTCCACTAGTAAAATCAATAACATATTTCTTATAATGTATATGTTACGGCAATGGATGCGGCTGCAGTTTTGATGCAGAGCAGGGAAGGAATTCGGTGATATCTATGAGAAAATATAAGGGAAATTGTCTTACATCAGTAATATGCAACTGCTGTGGAAAGAATCTGGTTGTGGAACGCGAAATAGTCAAAGAAGGTGTTACGCGCATATACGCCGAATGGGATTATTTCTCGGAAAAGGACGGAGAAATCCACGGCTTTGATATATGTGAGGAATGCTACGACAGGATTACCTCACAGTTTAAGTACCCGGTAAGTGTGGTACAGAAAACAGAGTTATTATAGAATATTGTAATTTCAGTCAGAATTTAGGAGGGCTTAGATGCTTGATATATGTCTACTTGGAACCGGAGGAATGATGCCGCTGCCTGGGAGGTGGCTCACATCGCTTGTGATGCGGTATAATGGGAGCCAGCTTCTCATTGATTGCGGAGAGGGAACACAGATTGCCATGAAAAAGGCAGGAATCAGCTCTAAGCCTGTGGACATAATCTGTCTTACACATTTTCATGCCGACCATGTCAGTGGATTGCCGGGCTTTCTGTTGAGCATGGGAAATGCAGAGCGTACAGAACCGCTTACAATTATCGGTCCAAAGGGTGTGGAGAAGGTTGTAAATTCTCTCAGAGTTATTGCACCGGAGCTGCCTTTTGAAATTAACTATATTGAGCTTACACAACCGGAGGAGGAGATAGCTCTTAACGGTTATGTCATAAGCGCATATCGTGTAAACCACAATATAATGTGTTACGGATATTCGGTTCGCATAGACAGAGCAGGTAAATTTGATGCGATTCGCGCAAAAAGCTTGAATATTCCGATTAAAATGTGGAATTTGCTTCAAAAAGGTAATATAATTGAGGTGGATGGAAATGTATATACACCGGACATGGTTATGGGACCGCCAAGAAAAGGAATCAAGGTGACCTATTGCACCGACAGCAGACCTACAGATATCATTGCTGCTTATGCGAAGGATGCGGATTTGTTTATATGTGAGGGAATGTATGGCGAAGCGGACAAGCTTTCAAAGGCGCGGGAATATAAGCACATGACTATGTATGAGGCTGCAGGACTGGCACGGGATGCGAATGCCACAGAATTGTGGCTTACACATTACAGTCCGTCCATGGTTCATCCGGAGGAGTTTTTTGACAAGGTGCGTGCTATTTTTCCTGCCGCGGTTATTGCGAAGGACGGAAGGCATACCACACTGAATTTTGAAGGAGAATGACGATGAAGGTATTGAGAAGAGCACTGTTTATTACATTTGCGGCTGTTCTGTTGGTGACAGTATATATTCGTTTATCTTCTAAAGGGGCATCTGCTGAAGATGCTGCGATAGATAATTCAGAGATAGGACAGCTTCTTGCGCGGGATATGGACTTGAATTATCCTGCTAATCCCTATGACGTTGTTACACTGTACAGTAGAATTATCAAGGTATATTATGAGGGCGGATACACGGATGACCAGCTTAACGGACTTGCACAGCATGCCAGGGCGATGTTTGACAATGAACTTTTATCTTACAATGATTATGATGAGTATATGGCACGACTCAAGGAAGAGATAGAGTCATACAAGCTCAACAATAAAAAGATAATTGATTATACGGTACAGCGTGCTTCAGATATAGAGCTTCTTACCGACAGCGGAGTACAATATGCCAAGGTCAAGGTCATATATTACACCTTGGAAAACGGTTCGAACCGTAATAAAGTATACGAAGAATATACATTGAGACAGAATGAAAATGGTCAGTGGAAGATTCTCTTTTGGGATGTAATTTCGGAGACCAGCGTGAAAGGTGAATAAAACTATGGCAGAGCAGAAGGATGTATTAATACTTGCGATTGAGAGCTCCTGCGATGAGACAGCGGCATCAGTGGTGAGAAACGGGCGAGAGGTACTGTCAAACATTATATCATCACAGATTGATTTACATACACTTTATGGGGGGGTTGTACCTGAAATTGCCTCTAGAAAACATATGGAGCAGGTTAATCAGGTTACAGAGGAGGCCCTTAAGACTGCGGGAGTGACCATTAACGATATTACTGCCATTGCAGTGACGTATGGACCGGGGCTTGTGGGAGCACTGCTTGTGGGAGTGTCTTTTGCCAAGTCTCTTGCATTTGCTGCAGGTAAGCCACTTGTGGGTGTACATCATATTGAAGGTCATATCAGTGCCAACTACATTGAGAATCTTGATTTAGAACCTCCCTTTACCTGTCTTGTAGTATCGGGCGGACATACCAATCTTGTACTTGTGGAGGACTATGGTGCCTATAAGATAATAGGAAGGACAAGGGATGACGCAGCAGGAGAAGCCTTTGATAAAGTGGCAAGAGCTGTCGGACTTGGATATCCGGGAGGACCTAAGATTGATAAGCTTGCCAAGGAAGGCAATAAGAACGCCATAGATTTCCCGAGAGCCAAGGTGGAAGGGTCACCTTATGATTTCAGTTTCAGCGGAATTAAGTCGGCAGTGCTTAATTATATTAACCACTGTGAGATGAAGAATATTGAAATTAACCGCGCTGATTTGGTAGCTTCATTTCAGAATGCAGTTGTGGATGCACTTGTATCAAGAGCTGTGATGGCAGCCAAGGAGCACGGCCTTAAGAAACTTGCTCTGGCAGGAGGAGTTGCGGCTAACAGCGCTCTTAAAGCTGCGCTTGAAGAGGAATGTGCACGAAACGGAATCAAATTCTACCATCCGTCACCGATTTTTTGCACGGATAATGCGGCAATGATTGGTGTGGCAGGATATTATGAGTATATGGCAGGCGTACGTTCAGGCTGGGATTTAAATGCAGTACCTAATCTTAAGCTTGGCGATTAACACATGAGTTGTGGGGTATTTTTTGTCACGGCTTAATTAGAGTATGAGGGTTCAAATGGAAATCAGAAAAAAACATATAGCCATTGTGCTTGCCGGAGGACGCGGCAGCAGAATGAACAGCACCGTTCCCAAGCAGTATATGCTGCTTGATGGGAGACCGGTACTCTATTATTCATTAAAATGCATGGAAGAAAGCTTTATTGAAGCTATTATTCTTGTGTGCGGGCATGGAGATGAGGCATACTGTCAAAGTGAAATCGTAGACAAATATGGATTTAAGAAGGTTGTCTCAATAACTGCCGGTGGTGAGCAACGTTATGATTCCGTATATAACGGGCTTAAGCAGATAGATGAGCTCGGCATTGCGGATGGCGGAAGCTATGTATATATACATGATGGTGCAAGACCGTGTATTGATATTACTTTGCTTGAAGTCTGCAGGGACAGTGTCATGCGCTATGGAGCAACGATTCCGGCGGTACCGGTAAAGGACACAATAAAGGTTATTGATGAGGAGGGTTTTTGCATTACCACACCAAAACGTTCATCCCTTATGGCAGTGCAGACCCCACAGTGTTTTTGCTTTGAGACGGCATGGCTTGCATACAGCAATATGAAACAAGCAGCCTCCGACGGTGCTGATATAAGCATAATTACGGATGATGCTATGGTCATCGAACAATATACGAATACCAGGGTTAAGCTGTGTGACGGTTCCTATGGCAATATCAAGATTACAACTCCGGAAGATATATCCGCAGCAGCAGATATACTTAAAAAAAGAAAATACATTTATTTTTAATAAGGTTAGGTTGTCGAAACATGCTTCGAC
Organism: uncultured Clostridia bacterium; assembly: GCA_945836135.1. Taxonomy (GTDB): domain Bacteria; phylum Bacillota; class Clostridia; order Lachnospirales; family Lachnospiraceae; genus CAG-882. The sequence goes on from CAMAKT010000110.1 coordinate 8,123, forward strand.
AACCTTGCTGTGCATATTGTGTTATGTTTATTCATGACGGTGACTTATGGGAGAAACTTAGATGTTCTTGGAGCTCTGTCTCAGCCTCAGCAAATTTCGGCATGGATGCCGAAATAGATGCAACGGAGCCACGGATGGCGACTTTGCATCGGTTGCGTACGATTGAAATAAAAATATTCAGAGTTCCTAGAACATCTTAGCTTCGTACATCGGAACTGACATGAATAAACATAACACAATATGCACTCACGACGTAAATCAGCATGTTTTGACAACCTAACCTTAATAAGAAAAAAATTATTCAAACTTAAAAAAATGTATTGACATTAATTTTAAAGAATGATAGAATAAATTTCGCGCTGAATAAAGCGCATATGGAGAGGTACCGAAGCGGTCATAACGGGGCGGTCTTGAAAACCGTTTGTCTTCACGGGCGCATGGGTTCGAATCCCATCCTCTCCGCTCTGGAATTTACATTGTAGATTTCGCAACAGAATATGACATACAGTCAGGCTGTTTGGAGAAGTACCCAAGAGGCTGAAGGGACACCCCTGGAAAGGGTGCAGGTCGTTAATAGCGGCGCGAGGGTTCAAATCCCTCCTTCTCCGTTGGTTACATATCTGACCCTAGGTTGTAGGAAATGTCAAAAAAAGTTAAAATGAGTATTGACATAGCAACCGAGAAATGGTAATATGATATTCGCTGTGGCGAGAATGAAGCATAACAACTTAACAAGTTGAAAAAAATGTGAAAAAAGTTCTTGACAAAGCACATAAGATATGATAATCTTAATAAGCTGTCGCAAAGAGCTGTGACAAAGAATGGCAGGAAGCGACAACAAGCACCTTGATAACTGAACAGTGAAACAACCCTGAAAATTCTAACGGAAATCTATATGATTTCCAATGAAAATTCAGAAACGAACTGTGTTTAACAAACACAACCTAAGA
>CAMAKT010000111.1 GCA_945836135.1 uncultured Clostridia bacterium
CCAAGCGGTATACTAAAGCCACAACAATCCGCCATATCGACTGGTACACAAACGGACATGCGGCATAGGGAATAAACTCTCCCGCCGGCATCATAATATTGTTCATGCTGAATACAATCAGCGTATCGCTTTTATAGAGAAATAAATGCTGTGCAAAATACATGGCAAAGGGAGCCGCCAAAACCGCATATTTATTAGGAAAAAAAGCTGATATGACCAGTCCAGCATTTGACCAGAAGGCACCGAAAAGGAACGCCAGTAAAATTAACAGCAGTGCAAGAAATACTCCATCCCATATGTACTGTATCTGTGAATAGACAGTGGAGTCAAACACTGTTGAGTAACCGGAGTGATTCCATGCACTGCCTGTATTGAGATGTCCTCCCGCAATAAAAAGAAGCGTCACTATCAGACATGGTATCAGCAGTGCTAGACCACCGGAAATTGTGGAGCAGATAAGGCATTCCCTTGCATATCTCTTTTTATCAACCCTTACCAATATCGCCCTTATATATCCACTGTTATAGTCATCACAAAAAGCAGCCGCCGCAGGAAGAACTGCCAGAATCGGTGAAAACAGACAGTATACGTTCAATGACTGCGCCATATATATGTCATCCAGAAATACATAGGCTAAGTTCAGGGAAGCCTTCGTCCACCCATGATGGTTGACATAACCTATATAACTACGCACATGAAACCACAACAACAGGAACAGCCCTGCAAGGATACTTAACAGCATCGCCGGAGAAAAAATCGTCATTCTGATTCTGCTTCTTAAGGATTTACTCAAAATTATCACCTCTTTTCTCATGTATAAGCTCACCTGTGTATGCATTTACAGCTAGAATTTCTGTGCGCATGATATTTGTTTCGTCCTCATCAGCTCCGAGGCAGAACCTCCATACCGGCACAATCCATATCTCAAAAGCTGTTTTTTTCACCACACAGTACTCCATGGTAATTTCCGATACGGTCAGGGGCTTGTCACTACTTATCAGCCGACCATTGGCTGCAATAATATCCGCCGCCTCATAAACAGTTATGATTTGTTCATCCGCTTCAACCTCCTCAACATCATACGGTGCTCCCATAATCTTTTCGATTCCATTATCATCTACCAGAAAAAATATATCATCATAGCCATTCACATACATACCATCCAGAACACGCTTATACATAAGCCTGTAGTAAGGCGTTCTTCCCTCACTTCCGTATGCATGAACAAAATCCACTTGTAAACCTTCAAATGCCTCAACCTGATTTACTAATCCATCACATAATCTGACTGCATCATCCACACTGAGTATGCACTCTGACATAGAAACGCTTTCCAGCCTATTCTCCTCAAATGGATTCAAGTTCGGCTTGTGATAGAAAAAAACAATTTTCTCCTGACTCTCGACTGCCGCCGGTATGGGAAAAATCACATTATATGAATAATAATCTGCTACCGAAGCGGTGGAATTAACCAGCTTCCATATACCGCTTCGCTCATCATACACTGCTTCATCTGCTCTATCGCCAAAATAGGTATCAAAGAGTTCCTCCCTTGTCTTATCCGATACAGCCTTAATTATATACTCATAAGAGCTTACCCTCTCCACATTCCCCACATTCACGTCCGCATCTATCGTAAGGAGCGCACCGGACATCATTTCAACAATCCTTACAATATGCTCTCCGTCACACTGCATAAAAGTCAATTTATCCTGTTCATCTGCACCAGATTTGTTCTGCATCATGTCTTCTGAACTTTGTTCTGATTCTGTTGTTTCTGCTACCGTCTTCTCAATTATGACTGTATCGGGAACCCTTACACAAGCTGTAAGCATAATTGACAGTACAACTATAAACGCTGATTTTTTCATTTTAATCTCCATTCCGCTGACAAAAATCCGCTTTCAAACTTTTCTGCTCCTGGTATCTTAGGATTAATTATAAAAGAATATAAATGGTTGGTTGTTACCGACCTTGCATTTAGTCTATAACAACCAACCACCTTTTGTCAAGTAAAAAAAGGCGGCATCCACATGTATTACAATGCAGATACCGCCGCTCTTAATTCAATTATTACATTAAAGATGCCATAGCATATTACATTCTCTTAATTCTCTCAAGTGCCTCAACCGTATTCTCATAGGAACCGAAAGCTGTCAGTCTGAAATACCCCTCGCCGCTTGGTCCGAAGCCTGAGCCCGGTGTTCCCACCACGTTCACATTCTCAAGAAGATAGTCAAAGAAATCCCATGATGTCATGTTATCCGGTGTCTTAAGCCAGATGTATGGTGCATTCACACCGCCGAATACGGTGTAGCCTGCCTCTGCAAGTCCATCCTTGATGGTCTTGGCATTCTTCATATAGTATGCAACCTGCTCCTTAAGCTCTGCCTTGCCCTCTGCGGAATATACAGCCTCGCCCGCTCTCTGAACAATATAAGGTGCTCCGTTGTACTTGGTTCCGTGACGTCTTGCCCAGAGGGAATGGAGCATTGTGTCACCGCACTTGATGTCCTTCGGAATAACCGTAAAGCCAAGGCGGACACCGGTAAATCCGGCATTCTTGGAGAAGCTTCTAAGCTCTATCGCGCAGTTTCTCGCTCCGTCACACTCATAAATCGTATGAGGTACATCATCTTCTGAAATATATGCCTCGTATGCAGCGTCATAGATAATAAGTGCGCCGACCTTGTTGGCATAGTCAACCCATACCTGTAACTGCTCCTTGGTAAGTGTTGTACCTGTCGGGTTATTTGGGTAACACAGATATATAACATCCGGTGTTTCTTTCGGAAGCTCCGGTACAAAATTATTCTCTGCATTACATGGCATATAGATTACATCGCTCCAGGTCTGCGCTGCAGCATCGTAAGTGCCTGTCCTTCCTGCCATTACATTGGAATCAACATATACCGGATATACAGGGTCACACACGGCAATCTTATTATCAAGGCTTAGAATCTCCTGAATGTTGGCGCTATCGCTCTTGGCACCGTCGCTTACAAAAATCTCGTCGGCAGCGATGTCGCAGCCTCTTGCCTTATAGTCATTCTCCGCAATAGCATTTCTTAAAAACTCATAGCCCAGATCCGGTGCATAGCCTCTGAAAGTCTTGGCATCAGCCATCTCGTCCACTGCACCGTGAAGTGCCTTGATAATGGCAGGTGCTAACGGCTGGGTCACATCCCCGATACCCAGACGGATAATCTTCTTGTCCGGATTAGCCTGACTGTAGGCATTGACCTTCTTGCCGATTGTGGAAAAAAGGTAACTTCCCGGAAGCTTAAGATAATTGTCGTTCAACTTGAACATAAATTTTTCCTCCTTAATGTTAAAGCATTATATTATGGCAATTGCGAAACTCAGTGTATTGGCACCGGACGTTGTGCAATTTCCTATATTACCGCTGGGCACGCTTGCGCTGCGTTACAGCACGTAACGGTGCGTAAGCGGCTAAACTACAGCCGATAAGCACCGACGGCTGTAAAGCACCTGGCTTGCAATATGGTAAAATTGCACAACTGTCCATCGATTAATTCGAGTTTCGCTATTGCCTAATTCTTACATATTACATGTTAAGCGGATAATCTCCTGTAAACACTGTCACAGCCGGTCCAGTCATATATACCACATTCTCCTTGGCATCCCATTCAATCTGCAAATCCCCGCCTAAGAGGTGCACTGTAACGGCTCTGTCACATAGTCCGTTAAGCATGGTCGCAACAGCACAGGCACAGGCTCCGGTTCCACAGGCAAGGGTCTCTCCTGTTCCACGCTCCCAGACACGCATATACAGATTCTTTCTGTCTGCAACACGGATAAATTCCGTGTTGGTACGCTCAGGAAATGCCGGATGGTTCTCAAATGCAGGTCCAATCTTCTCAATATCTATTGCCTTTTCATCCTCAACGTAGGTTATGACATGGGGATTGCCCATGGAAATACAGCTGACCTCATAATCCTTATCAAGGACTTTAAGCCCGGCTCCAAGCACTGCCCTTACCTTGTCATCTGCTCCGTTTAAGGTCACCTCTCTGGTTCCCTCCAATGTAGTAGGTATCTTCTCCGGTGAAAGCTCCGGCGCTCCCATGTTCACACGAACCTCGCTTACCTTGCCGTCAAGAAGTCTCAGTGAAAGGTACTTGATACCTGCCGCTGTCTCAATTGATACGTCCAGCTTATCCGTCAGTCCGAAATCATATACATACTTGCCGACACATCTTATTCCATTGCCGCACATGGCGCTCCTTGAACCGTCTGCATTGTACATTTCCATATAAAAATCCGCTACCTTAGAGGGCTTGATAAGAATAAGTCCGTCGGAACCGATTCCGAAATGTCTGTCGCTGACTGCCCGTGCCACATCAGCCGGGCTGGCAAGCTCCTCTCTTGTACAGTCTACATATACATAATCATTTCCCAAACCTTGCATTTTTGTGAACTTCATAATGAACCTCCAAAATAAATCTATATGTACAGGCTTAACACCATCTGAGCCGACTCAACAAGCTTACTTCCGCTGTCCATTGCACATTTCTGAATATAGCGGTGTGCCTCCTCCTCGGTCATGTGGTTGCGTTCCATCAGCACAGCCTTGGCATTGTCAATGAGCTTGCGTTCCTCAAGATTGCGCACCATCGGCTGACTCCTTTGTTTCTTCCTTCGCCGGTACTGTGCTTCAAACATCATATGAAGAGTATTGACAAAGTCTACCGTCTTAACCGGCATTGATATGCTCATAATAGTGTCAGGACACTGCTCCAATATTCTCTGTGATGCCAGTAACAATAAGTCAAACTGCGGCGGCAGGCTGTCATCAAGTTCTGCGTACAGCATATCCGGCAGCTTATAGCCCGATATAACAACACCTCCGCTTAAGGAGTGGGCATGCTCCAGTGCAAAAGCCCCCGTTGAGCATACCACGTCAACATGAAAGCCGTTTCGGGTCAACAGGGTTTTAATGCCCTTACCGTCTTCGATTTTGGGAAACACAACAATTATGTTTTCCATCCTTCATGCCTCCAAACTAGTACTTATACAGGTAATTCTTGATTTCCCAATCGGTTATCTGCGTTGAATACTCTTTCCATTCCTTTGCTATATTGTCCAAATATACCCTTGTCACATGCTCACCCAGTGCTTTCTTAAGGTATTCATCCTTAGCCAGCTCCATCCCTGCCTCGAAAAGATTCCCCGGCAGACTGTCAATGCCTGCCTCTCTCCGCTCTGAATCAGTCATGTCAAAGATATTGCGGTTCACAGCTTCAGGTATCGTAAGCTCTCTTCTGATACCGTCAAGACCTGCCGACAGGCATAACGCAAGTACAAGATATGGATTTGCCGACGGATCAGGGCTTCTTAACTCTGCTCTTGAGCCCTCACCCTCAGATGCCGGAATTCTCACCAGCGGACTGCGGTTCGTGGCCGACCATGCTATATATACAGGAGCTTCATATCCCGGTACGAGACGTTTATATGAATTGATAAGCGGATTGGCAATGGCGGTAATACCCTTGACATGCTCTAGCAGTCCAGCAATAAAATGGTAAGCCGTCTTGCTAAGCCCCAGCTTATCCTCAGGGTCATAAAAAGCATTCCGCCCATCCTTTGAAAGTGACATATTGATATGCATTCCTGAGCCGTTGATGCCATGTCTCGGCTTCGGCATAAAGGTAGCGTACATTCCATGTCTCTTGGCTATTGTCTTAACCACAAGCTTGAAGGTCATGATATCATCTGCAATCTTAAGACCCTCGTCATATTTAAAATCTATTTCGTGCTGGGCCGGTGCAGCCTCATGGTGGGATGCCTCAATGACAAAGCCCATATCTTCTAATGTAAGCACCATATCCCTTCTTGCATTCTCACCGTAATCATTCGGTCCAAGGTCAAAATACCCTGCCTGCTCATCCGATTCCGTTGTAGGTCTTCCGGACTCATCAGATGAGAACAGGAAAAATTCACACTCCGGACCCACATTAAAGCTATACCCCATATCAGCTGCTTCCTTCAGAGCTCTCTTAAGTATATATCTCGGGTCACCCTCAAAAGGAGTTCCATCCGGCTTATACACATCGCAAATCAGTCTTGCCACCTTGCCCTGCTGAGGTCTCCAAGGGAATATTGTGAAGGTATCCAAATCAGGATACAGGTACATATCCGATTCCTCAATCCTCACAAACCCGTCAATGGATGCCCCGTCAAACATTATCTTATTATCCAAAGCTCTTCCAAGCTGGCTTGCAGTGATTGCAACATTCTTGAGAACGCCGAAAGCATCCGTAAACTGCAGACGCACGAACTCCACATCCTCCTCGCTAACCAGCCTTAGTATATCTTCTTTACTGTACCTGCTCATATCTGTTCCTCCATAATTTTCGATTATCCGAGCATAATAATCTGCCGCTTAAAGTACCAGCAAAATTATAATATATCCATCCAAATTCGTCTACAAAATAATCCAAATTTTTGAATATTTCTTATTTTATATACATTTTCATGTGCTTGCATTGCCCTATCAATTCATATATAATAATTAAATAAATCTATATTGCCGGAGGACAATACAATAATGAAATATTCTAACAGAAAAAATAAACCGACATTTATGCTCTGTATGCTGATAATATTTTCCTGCATACTTTCTGGCTGCCAAAAGGGAGCTTCTGCAGGGTCGGATGCTACTATATATCTTGAGACCACCTCATCCGTCGTCGCCACGGAGGCCACCTCCGCCTTGAAGACAACACAGGAAAATTCCACACAGGAAAGTTCCACGCAGGAAACTACCACAGAGGAAATCACCGAAGCGGCTGCCACCGTGGCACCGGTTGAAATCGATCTTGTGACGGTAGGTGATATGCTTCTGCATGGCGGAATCCACAACAGTTCCCTGCAGGCTGACGGTACCTATGATTATACCCATGTGTTTGAACATACAATGGACAGAATTGCCGCCGCTGATATTGCAGTTGCCAATCAGGAGGTCATATTGGGCGGCGTGGAGCTGGGTGTCAGCAGTTATCCTCAATTCAACTCCCCCCAGGCTTTCGGCGATGCACTGGTGGATGCCGGCTTTGATGTAATACTCCATGCCAGCAACCACACAATGGATAAGGATACAGTGGGTGTGCTCAACACAATCCATTTCTGGAAGGAAAAGCACCCGGACATTACATATCTGGGAATCAATGAAAGTGCAGAGGAACGCAATGACATTTCCATTGTAGACGTAGACGGCATCCGCATAGCCATGCTCAACTATACCTATGGTCTCAACGGCTTTACTCTCCCGGAAGATAAGCCATATCTGGTAAACCTTATGAATGACTGGCATAAGGATGAGATTGCCGAGGATTTACGCAAGGCCCGGGAGCTTGCAGATTTCGTCATAGTATACCCGCACTGGGGCACTGAATATGTGCTAAATGCTACGGATGAGCAGCGCACATGGGCACAATTTTTTGCGGATAATGGTGCCGACCTCATCATTGGCACGCATCCACATGTTGTTGAACCTGTTGAATGGATTACCGCCGCAGACGGCAGACAGACTCTGGTATACTACTCTCTCGGAAATTACATTTCCATACAGTATTACAACTACTCCATGTTAGGAGGCTTTGCTGAGGTAACCATCCGCAAGGATTCCGAAGGAACTTACATATCTGATTACGATATGGACTTTCTTGTAACCCACTACACCGCAGGCCGCACTGAGATGACTACATATTTCTTAAGTGATTACACCGATGATATGGCTTCACGGCACGCTATCCTCACTGAACCTTACGAGGGACAGTACGCTGAAGGCTACAGAAATGTGAACCAGTGGTATCCGTTTACCATTGAAGGTCTCTGGAACCTGGCGAAGCAGGTTTGTCCGGAATTTGTGGATTAGATATTAAAAAAGACAGCTCCGGCTGTCTTTTTTTCTGTGAATCACATTGATAAATAAATTAATGAATACTACAAATTCATACCCTCTCTCCATTCCTCAATCACACAGGTATGCTTCTTTTTATCCTCTCCATCTGCATCATAATTGATTCCTACCAGCAGAATTATGTCGCTATATCCTGACAGTGCCCCCTGGTAACGCTTCTCTTTAATCTGATTTATGGCAGTATCTGCTGATTTATTATACTTTAGCTCCACCACCATGGCAGGTCTTTTACCTGCATTCGCTCTGGGAATAAATATAAAATCCGCATAGCCCTTACCTGTCGGCATCTCACGAATGATATTATAATATGCCGGTGCCGTGAAATATGCCATGGTGAGGACACAGCTTAAGGAATTCTCATCGTTGTATTTCAACACTGATGTGTAGGTATCATGGGCGAGTTCAACCAGCTCTGCCACTTTGCCTGTATCACCTGAAATTGTTGCTCTGAGAAGTTCATCACATCTTGATATTGATTTGGCAATCTCCCTCCAGCTTCCTGCATTAAGTGCTGCCTGATATGCATTGGCAACCTCGTAATTCGGAATATATGCACAGCCCTCTTCATAATCATATCCCAAATACCCTAAATGAATCAAAGCAGTGAGTGCTTCGTCCTTAGAAGCTACCGTTGATAAATCATTTTGAAATGTCCCTGTATTTACTGATACCTTTCCGCCTGCAAGCATCTTCATAACATCATCCTTAAGACCTGCATAATTCATTGTTATATAAGTATTAATCGTCTCGAAGGAGGATGTATTTTTCCAATATGAATCAAAATCCTGATACTCCATAGCCATTGACACCGAATTAGGATTGTACATATGCTTCCCGTCTATTAAATATCCATTATACCAGGCCTTCGTACTCTCAAAATCCATATCATACTGTCTGCAAAGTTCTTTCACTTCATCTTCCGTGAAGCCGTAATACTCCGTAATAGGTCTGGATTTAAGCATCGTGTATTCTCTGAAATTATTAAGTGCCGACTCGTCCTTTATCTTCTTGATAGGCAGAATACCTGTAATATATGCCAATGCCAGGAACGATTTTGATTCCTCTGATTTGAATAATGAATGAAGAAACTGAAGATAT
>CAMAKT010000112.1 GCA_945836135.1 uncultured Clostridia bacterium
TCTTCAGATAAGGTTAAGGTTACATGTGCGGATGGTATTGAAGTATGTCCGGAGACATCCAGAAATATCGCACAGGCAGAGGGAACCATTATCATGGTTAACGGCGGATATGATGAGGTTCACACGATTAAGACAGCATTGTCAAGAATAAACACAGTGAACGGAAGACTATTAGGATATATTTTGTGTAAATAATTTACCGAGGTGGAATGTAATGAAGGTTGCGTTAGTACATGACTGGCTTCCGACTATGGGAGGCGCAGAGAGGGTGCTTTCCGATTTTGTGGAACTGTACCCGGAAGCACCTATATATACTCTTATATGTAATTACAGCAAAATGGAGGAGCCTTTAAAGAGCGCGAATATAATAACTTCTCATTTGCAGAAGAAAAAGGAATGTACCAATCACAGAAAGCTGTTTCCTTTTATGCCTACTGCGATTGAATCCTTTGATTTGACAGGCTATGATATGGTGCTCAGCAGCAGTTCAAGTGTGGCTAAGGGCGTTATTACCCATCCGGATGCGGTTCATATCTGCTATTGTCATTCTCCAATGCGCTATGCGTGGGAATTCTCGTATGAGTATGCCGGAAAGATGTCAGGAAGAGGAAAACTTGTAAGAAAGCTTCTCAATTATTTTCTTACATGGATAAGGGTATGGGATTACGCAAGTGCTGCGAGAGTTGATTATTTTATTGCCAATTCGGAGAATGTGGCAAAGCGTATACGCAAGCATTACCGACGTGAAGCGGTGGTTATCCCGCCACCTGTCAGATGCAGACTGTTCCAGATTTCAGATGTGGACGAGGATTACTTCCTTGTTGTTTCGCGTTTTCAGGAATACAAGAGAGTTGACATTGCCATTGAGGCATGTACCCGTCTTGGCCTCAAACTAAAAGTCGTAGGAGAGGGACCGGAGTATAAGAGACTTAAGAGTCTGGCAGGTCCTACAGTTGAACTTCTTGGCAGAGTACCTGATGAAGAGGTTAAGAAACTGTATGCGGGATGCAGGGCATTTCTTTTCCCGGGTGAAGAGGACTTTGGTATAACTCCCCTTGAGGCAATGGCCAGCGGCAGACCTGTAATAGCATACGGAAAGGGCGGGGCTCTGGAGACGGTTGTGGAAGGCGTGACAGGAACATTTTTCTACGAACAGACAACACAGTCCATGATGGAAGCACTCAAAAGATTTGAGACGATGAAGTTTGATAAGCAGGTTCTGAGGGCACATGCCGAGACCTTTGACGAAGAGGTATTTAAAGCGCGAATCAAGGCGTTTGTGGAAGAAAAATATAATGAGAGGAATGGATGCAATGAAGATCGCAATTGATGCCCGAATGATACAGATGTCCGGTATAGGAACCTATATTAAGACTCTGATGGGACAGGGAATATATCAGGTTGCTCTTGGGGATGGGAAAGAGATTGCGGAATATGACAAGGATGTAGAGATTATCGACTATTCCGACAGGATTTACAGTATTTCCGAGCAGCTTCATTTCCCTTTTAAGGCACTGCGAAGAGATAAGACGGACATTCTTCATGTCCCTCATTATAATGTTCCATTGTTATATCACGGAAGGCTTGCGGTTACCATACATGACCTGATACATCTGGTTCTTCCGGAATTTCTTCCTAACAGGATGGCATATATATATGCCAAGGTTGTCATCGGTTTTGCAGTTCGCAAGGCTGATGTGATTTTTACCGTTTCGGAGAATTCCAAGAAAGACCTTATGCGCTTCTTTAAGGTAAATGAAGATAAGATTGTGGTAACATACAATGCAGTGGATAAGAAATTCGTACATAAGGACAAAAAGGCAGTGGAGTATCTTGTTGAAAAATACGGAATACCTGCCGGAAAGAAAGTTATTATGTATGTGGGAAATCTTAAACCCCATAAGAATTTATCCAGGCTGTTAAAGGCGTATGCAGGTATGGAAGGACGGGAGGATACCTGTCTTGTACTCGTTGGTAAGGCATTTGACAGTGAAGATCTTACTCCGGAGATTGAAGCTCTCGGACTTGGAAAAGAGGTTATCAGAACAGGTATTGTGGTCAACGAGGAGTTGGTTGATTTTTATAATCTTGCAGATTTATTCGCGTTTCCTTCTCTTTATGAGGGCTTTGGAATTCCACCACTTGAGGCGATGGCATGCGGTACACCTGTTGTGTGCTCGAATAATTCGTCGCTTCCGGAGGTAGTAGGGGATGCTGCCTACACCTTTGACCCTTATGATGAGAATGCGATTTGTGAGGCAATGACGAGGGTTCTTAAGGACGGCGAATTGTCGGCAGAGCTTGTGGCAAAGGGCTATGAGCGTGTCAAGCTATTTGAGGACAGCACTATTGTTGAAAAGACAAGGGCCGCTTTTGAAAGAATAAAGGTTCAATGAAAATGATTAATGAGACTAAGAAAACTTTTTTTTACAGATACAGCTACCTGTTATTGCTGGTAACTGTATTTATTAATGTTACATTTCCTAAGGCGGGAATCAAGCTTGAAGGAATTCCGCTTACAGTGGGAAATGTTTTTCTGATACTTACAATAATGTCATGGTTTATATATGTGTTATGGAAAAGATGCTTTGTATTCAGCAAAGCTGAGGTTTTTGTTATTGTAAGCTGCGTATATTGGTTAATCAGATTTCTGCTTGTAATGGCAGGAGGGAGAAATGGGTTCTCCGAGTGGGTGGGTTTTTTTGTACCTATGGTTATATACCCGTTCACTTTTTTTGTGTTTAATTTTTTCATAACAGAAAAGAAGCAGATTGATTTCATACTGCGTATGCTTTTTGTGGGAACGATTATTGTGTTTGTATTCGGATTTCTGCAGGCGACATTCGGAATAGAAAAATTTTCGATTCCGGGACTTACAGTAAATTATACGGATTATATTTCAAGTACAAACTGGTACGCTAATAAATTTAACGGCGTTCAGGAGGACATTAGCTATTCTAAAACCGTATCCACTTATCAGAACGGAAATCTTCTGGGAGTGAATGTTCTTCTGTTCTGTCCGATGATATATGAGAATATTAAGAATAAAGCCGGAAGAAATTTGTATATGCTCGTATTTATACTATTCTGCATCCTCACAGGCTCAAAAACCTGCTGGGTGGGAATTGCGCTGTATCTGTTCATCAAAGGAGTTGCTGTACTTAACAACAAATGGGCGGAAGGACGCAAGGTGCAGTTTGCCTGTCTTATTATTGCTGTTATTCCGGTTATTGCAGCAATTTTTCTTAATATGTTTCCACAGATTGTGGAGCGATTTCAGGTATCATTTACATTGAAAAATATCAATGACCTTTCAGGACGTTCAGAGTCCATGAACAGGCTGATTAATTATTTTACAAACAAAACTGAATGGTTGCTTATAGGTCCTTACGGACTTACAAATTATTGGGGAAGCAGTTACGAAATGGCATACTTCTGTATACTTATGCTTGGAGGACTGGCAGGACTTATTGCATTTTTAGGACCTATTGTATATATTATAATTCGTTACTTTGTCAGACATACAAAGGAATCAAAAGTGTTAAAGGGAATAACACATGGCGTTATTGTGTACCTTATAATTGCTTTTGTAGAAGGCGCATTGTGGCTGCCACCGACAGCAATTAATCTGTGGATGGTGCTGGCTATGGGGTACAAAATGAGCCGTTTTATGGAGGAAAGCAGATGAAAATCGGAATAGATGCCAGGCCGCTGATGAAACAGAGAGCGGGTATTGGCACATATGTATACAATGTTGTAAAGATGCTTAATGATATTGACGATAAGAATGAGTACTATCTTTTCTCATGCAGGGAAGTATATATTGACTTTGAACTTGGGGAAAACTGGCATATAGTAACGGAAAGTTTTCCTGTGGGAACCCTTTGGCTGGCACTCAGGGGAAAGAGCCTTATAAAACAATACGGTATTGATGTGTTTTGGGGAACCCAGCATGTACTCCCGTGGGGAAAGAATAAGGGCACAAAATATGTTCTTACGATATGTGATTTGGCACAGTTTCGTATTCCGGATATAGGAAGCCGGTATAATACGATTGTACAGAAAGCATTTGTGAAGGGATCCTGTGAGAAAGCTGACAGGATTCTTGCCATTTCTGAGGCGACAAAGTATGATATTGTTGATATTTTCGGGATTGAGACCTCCAAAATTGTATGTACTTATCTTGCAGGAACTGAAAAGCCTGAGAGAGCGTCAAATGAAGAAATACAGAAGGTCAAACAGAAGTTTAATATATCCGGAAATTATTTCCTGTATGTCAGCACAATTGAGCCGAGAAAGAATGTTGAGACGATTATTGCAGGTTTCAACTCCTTTATGGACGGACTGGAGGATGGAAACGAACCATATTATATGGTGCTGGCCGGAGGTCTGGGATGGAAGTATGAAGGAGTGCTTGCGATGATTGAGCAGAGCCCGTATAAGGATTACATCATTAAGACGGGTTTTATCTCGCAGAAGGAGAAACAGTGCCTCTTTGAAGGGGCAACAGCATTTGTCTATCCGTCACTTTATGAAGGTTTCGGAATACCGTTGCTCGAGGCGATGAATTATGGCTTGCCGATTATAACCACCAGTGTCTCATCACTTCCTGAGGTGGGGCAGAGTGCGGTTATGTACATGGATGAGCCTAAGAATGCAGACAGCCTCGCCGGACTTCTCAAAAGATGCAGTACTCTTACCGATGAGGAGAAAAAGAGCATTGCCGAAAATGATGAGAATCAGCGCAACAGATTTTCATGGGATAAATGTGCAATGGAAACACTTAGAATTCTGACGGAGTAATATATTGGTAGAGCTATGAGAACGGGAATTGTTATTTTAAATTATAATGATGCTGTGTCCTCAATGGTGTTGGCAGACAGCATACTGGACTATTCGTCTATTGAACATATCGTAATTGTGGATAATTGTTCGACGGATGCTTCTTTTGATATTCTGGAGCAGCATTATGAAAACTCAGGGAAAGTATCGGTAATCTCATCAGGACGTAACGGTGGTTATTCATATGGCAATAACTATGGAGCACGATATCTGATAGAGCACTTCAATACTGAAATAATAATAATCTCCAATCCCGATGTACAGTTTGAGGAAGAACTTGTGATTTCAATTTCGGATACTTTTGCAGAGCACCCTGAATATGGAGTGCTGACCGGGGTGATGATGCGGCCTGACGGAAAGGTGGATGCCGCTCCGTACAGGCAGCTTTTTTCGTATGCCCATGACCTGGGAGACTGCTTTTTGACAGTCAGAAGGCTTGTATATGAAAAACGCAGGTATGAGGTGGACTATTCGGTACCTGTTCAGGAGGTTGAGGTAATACAGGGCTCATTTTTTGCAATTACCGCAAAAGTATTTGAGGAAATAGGCGGGCTTGACGAGAATATCTTTTTGTATTATGAAGAGCTTATTCTGGCTAAGAGACTTCAAAGGTGCGGATACCGCACGGGACTTATCACCGACAGGACTTATTTGCATAACCATTCGGTTTCAATACGCAAGTCTATGAAGAATGTCCGCATATGGCGCGCAGTGCTGAAATCTAAGTATTATTATCAGAAAAACTATAATAATGCTAACATATTCCAGATGGCGTTACTTCATGTATGCGGTCTTTTTTCACTGGTTGAAAAATTAATCATTGAAGTATTGAGGAAAATGTTGTAGAATAACAAAAGATGTATAAAAAATAGATAGGTCGTAGCGTGTATGAATCGAAACAAACATAGCGGAATCAGTATTGTGCTTCTGCTAATAGATTTATTAGGCCTACTGGCATGTTTTTTCAGTATCGATTTCCTGAATTTACGATTATTTAATAAACAGATATATATGAGCTATGATGTCGTTATGGAACTTCTTGGTCCCATTTTTCTGGCTTATTCTATTGTTTTTATATTTTTTAATCAGAATCAGGATTTCCTTAAGAGAGGGTACTTTGAAGAATTTCTATATGTGGTAAAGATGAATATGCTTTTTGCCATGGTCATTGTATTATTGCTGTTTGGAAGCAGAACAACTGCTACAATGGCAAGAAGAGGTCTTTTCGGAGCTCTGGCCATGAATATCTTTATCATGTATGGTTTTCATTGCCTTTATAAACTGTATGTACGCCGGTGGTATGACAAGAAGAGGAATGTGACATATGTTTATCTGGTCACCACTTCCGACAGGGCAGAGGGAGTTATCAATCAGCTCAGGAGCAGTGACGAACAGTTCACAAAGCGCATTAAGGGACTTGCAATCATTGATAATGAGATGAAGGGGCAGAACATTGCAGGTATTCCTGTTGTGGCGGGGTATGCGGATGCCTTTGAATATGCCAAGGTGAATATTGTCGATGAAGTGTATATTAATGTATCCTATGTCACAGGTAATTCCTTAAAGGATTTTATTCTTGAATTTGAGAAGATGGGAATTACGGTACATCTTAATATCAATATACTTGAGAATTTTGAAGGATTTGACAAGCAGGTCGCAATGTACGGGCCTTTTCCGGTGATTTCCTTTGCTGCCAAGACATTTGAGCAGAATAAGATGGTTATCAAGAGAATTATTGATATTTTCGGTGCTATTATCGGACTGCTTTTTACTGCTGTGATTACAGTGTTTGTTGCTCCGGCGATATTGATTGAATCACCGGGACCTCTTTTCTTTAAGCAGAAACGTGTGGGCAAGAACGGACGCTATTTCTATATGTATAAGTTCCGCTCAATGTACAAGGATGCAGAGGAGCGCAAGAAGGCCCTTATGGAGCAGAATGAGATGAAGGGTCTGATGTTTAAGATGGCGGATGACCCTAGAATCACGAAGGTCGGCAAGTTTATCCGTGCAACCAGCATAGACGAACTTCCGCAGTTTTTTAATGTTCTTAAGGGTGATATGAGCCTTGTGGGGACAAGACCTCCTACGGTGGATGAGTTTATGCAGTATGCAGGCTATCACAAGCGAAGACTCAGTATCAAGCCGGGAATTACGGGCTTGTGGCAGGTAAGCGGAAGGAGCAACATTGAAGACTTTGAAGATGTTGTCAAGCTGGATTTGGAATATATTGACAACTGGTCACTTGCTCTTGACATTAAGATTCTATTTAAGACAGTTCTTGTTGTGTTCAAGAAGGACGGTTCAAGATAAGATTTAAGAGAGGAAAGATAAGGGTATTCAAAATGACACAGAATAAGAAAAAGAAAACCAACAAAAGAAATGTGGCAGTTATCGTCACATGTGCAGTACTTGCACTTATACTGATACTTGTATTATGTGTGTATCTGTTCATAAAGAGCTATGTGGACAAGATTAACACTGTAGACAGGGAAGACTGGAACAACATTTCAGTGGAAGATTCAACTACTGAGACGGATGAGAATGGTAATATTGTTGATAATCCTACCATGCCATCAGAGATTAACAGCCAGGGAGCCGAGAATTTCGGAGATGGAGAAGGTGTTGGTAAGGATTATGTTAAGAACTATGTATTTATCGGTACTGACAACAGACATTTTGAGAATATTCTGACCAATCCGGGAAATTCGGATTCAATTATACTTGTTTCAATCAATTCAAAAACAAAGAAGATTTATTTGACCTCCATTATGCGAGATACTGCAGCATATATACAGTATACGGATCAGATGAAGGCAGCACATTCAAACTGGAAGGATGGATATGACAAGATTAATCAGGCCAATGCAAGAGGAGGCTCAGAGTTCCTGCTTGACATAATTGAGGGTAATTTTAAGATTAAGGTTGATGATTATGTTTTAGTTGACTTCTATAACCTGATTGATATTATTGACATTCTGGGCGGCATTCCTATGACGCTTACGGATGCTGAAGCTGAGGCTGCCAATAACTATATAAGAGATATGGATTTTGACCGTGGCGTTGAAAACTGGCAGACAGCCAATACACTCAGTGGCGGCGGTGATTTGATACTTAATGGCGTTCAGGCTGTGGGATATGCAAGAGAGAGGCAGACAGCAGGTTCGGACTTTAACAGAACAAGCAGACAGAGAGCAGTCATTGAACAGATTATGATAAAAGCAAAAAAAATGAGCCTTTCACAGCTTGATGACCTTGCAGATACCATACTGCCGAAAGTATATACTAATATGTCATCTGAACAGATTATAGGAATGATACCTGATGCAGTTACATATTTAGGATACGATATAGAACAGCTTCGAATCCCATTCGACAATATGTACCAGAGTGTTGATGGCAATTTGCTTCCGGACTATGAGGCAACTATTGAGAAGCTGCAGAGCATAATTTTTGCAACAGAATAATTATGGCAGACTGGCAGAGTGGTTACGTTTTGTAATCACTCTTTTGCCATGTAAACATATGATGAAGATTGGGTGGGGAAAGTATAAACAGGAGGATAAGAGGACATGAAAAAGAGAAAGAGAAAGAAGAAATCGGTCGGTAAGATTATTGGAATCGTTGTAGGATGCATGGTCGCTGCAATAGCGGTATTCCTGCTTAGCTGTTATCTTATTATGCTGCATTATATTAATAAGAGAAATTATGTTCCGACTACGGAGAATTTTACAATACTTGCAGAGACACCTTCATTTCTGGAGGATGTACTTAATCCAAGCACAGAGGAGCCGGGAACCGATTCTGCCAAGGAAGAGGTGGAATCCTACAAGAACGAGGTGGAGAGCAACGCGGAAAGCATTGCAGATGCCGATGAGGAGCTTGTTTCCGATGTGTATAATATTTTGTTAATCGGTTCGGATATACGCCCTGAGGATTTAGTAGGACGTTCCGATACAATGATACTTGTGTCAATCAATAAGCAGACCAAGCGTATTGTGGCAACATCTTTCTTAAGAGATACTTATGTAAAGATACCTATTATGAACGAGTTCCATAA
>CAMAKT010000113.1 GCA_945836135.1 uncultured Clostridia bacterium
AACGAAACCATAACCGATTCACCTTATGCCGTCATGACGGTATATGATGCAGAGGACAACCTGTCAGGAATGAAGGACATCACCCTTGAGATATGGGATGCCGCCAATGAGGGCAACCGTACAGAGCTTGCATTTATTAAAAACGGCACCACATACACCTGTATCTTTGACCTGTATAACTGTCTTTCCAACCCGCAGGGTATAGAAAAGGTCAGGATGAGGATACTTGCCACCGACAATGTGGGAAACACCGGCAGCCTTCAGATAACATCCTATGATTTCGGTGTGATGCAGAGTGGCATACCTATAAGCGCTGAATGCATCGGTTACAGAGAAGTGAACGAAAGCCATGAAGGTGGCAATGGCAGTAATGGCCTGATAGGAAGTACAGACGCATATGTGTATGAAAGGGATGCCTTCAGGGTTGAAGCTTTTGTTGAAAATATCTCCCACCACTCTGCCGGAACCACCTTTATGGGCGGACATTTCGGTCAGCTTAGAATATATACCTTTGGGTACGTGGAAATAATCAATGCTGACTTTGGTTCATTACGAAATTTTATTAAGCCTGCATACGATACTGAACTCAATCTTCCTTTTACAACCATCTTCACATCTGCTTCTGCACATCTGTACTCTCACCTGTTCAAAATTCCGCTTTACTGCGAACCTGCATTTTTCACAGACACCTCAGTCTGCGGTTACAAGAAAAACACCCTTGAAACAAGAAATGTCGAATACGAAGTCTCTGATAGGATAATCAATCATATTAAAACCATTCTTAAATACAATGTACGGTAAGTTTTCTAATTTTCCCTATTCCATTTTCAACTTTATGTGTTATAATATTGTCAAAATAATAACAATATCGGAGGTACAATATGTTAGTAACAGCTAAAGAGATGCTTGAGAAAGCAGTTGCAGGTCACTATGCAGTAGGTCAGTTCAATATTAATAATCTTGAGTGGACAAAGGCTATCCTTACTACAGCTCAGGAGCTTAACTCCCCTGTTATTCTCGGCGTATCCGAGGGTGCCGGAAAGTACATGACAGGCTACAAGACTGTTGTTGGTATGGTTAAAGGAATGATGGAAGAGCTTAATATCACTGTTCCTGTTGCACTTCACTTAGACCATGGTTCATATGAAGGATGCCTTAAGTGTGTTGAGGCAGGCTTCTCATCCATTATGTTTGACGGTTCCCACTATCCGATTGAGGAGAATATCGCTAAGACTAAGGAATTAGTTGAGATTTGTGCTAAGAATAATATGTCCCTCGAGGCTGAGGTAGGTTCCATCGGCGGCGAGGAAGATGGCGTTGTAGGTATGGGCGAGTGTGCTGACCCTAACGAGTGTAAGTCCATCGCCGACCTTGGTGTCACAATGCTTGCAGCCGGAATCGGCAATATCCACGGCAAGTACCCTGCTAACTGGCAGGGCTTAAGCTTTGAGACCCTGGCAGCCGTTAAGGAGTTAACCGGAGACATGCCTCTCGTTCTTCACGGTGGTACAGGTATTCCTGCCGACATGATTAAGAAGGCCATTTCCCTTGGTGTTGCCAAGATTAATGTTAACACTGAATGCCAGTTATCCTTTGCTGAAGCTACACGTAAGTACATCGAAGCAGGCAAGGATTTAGAGGGCAAGGGCTTTGACCCACGTAAGCTTCTGGCTCCGGGTGCTGCTGCCATCAAGGAAACCGTTAAGGAAAAGATGGAATTATTCGGTTCCGTAGGAAAGGCTTGATAGATGGCTTGATATTGCCTACACCATAAAAATATGGGCATTTCAGACCATTTATTAAAAAAAGATAAGTATTTTTTAAAAAAGGGCTTGCATTTTTGTCAGTTTTAGTTTATTTTGTTAATATCATGACAGCTTGGAATACTAAATCAAATATTTAGGGAACAAGGTCATATATTTCGTGCGAGTGAACAAGGGCGTTCCGTTTAGTTGGAATGCCCTTTTTTCATGTAAATGATTTATCTCCGCGAAAAATTTCAAAAGCATGAAAGGAATGGAGAAGAATGAGCAAGATCAATGTAGAAGAGATTTTTGGCGAAAATGTATTCACAGTCGGCAAAATGAAAGAACGTCTTCCTAAGAAGGTATTTGCTAACCTTATGAAGGTTATGAACTGCGGCGGTGAATTATCAATCACAGATGCAGATGTTATTGCAAAGGCTATGAAGGACTGGGCTGTAGAGAAGGGGGCTACCCATTATACCCATTGGTTCCAGCCGCTTACAGGCATTACGGCCGAGAAGCATGATGCATTTGTTACACATCCTGATGCCGACGGCAAGATGATTATGGAATTCTCAGGCAAGGAGCTTATCAAGGGCGAGCCTGATGCTTCTTCATTTCCATCCGGCGGTCTTCGTGCTACTTTTGAGGCAAGAGGTTACACGGCTTGGGACTGCACCTCACCTGCATTTGTCAAAGAGGATGCTACAGGTGCTATTCTTTGTATTCCTACCGCTTTCTGCTCTTATAAAGGCGAGGCTCTCGACAAGAAGACTCCTCTCCTTCGTTCCATGGAGGCAGTCAGCGAGCAGGCTCTTCGTATTGTAAGACTTTTCGGCAACACAGAGGCAACCAAGGTTACAGCTTCCGTAGGTCCTGAGCAGGAATACTTTATCGTAGACAGAGAGAAATATTTACAGAGAAAAGATTTAATATATACAGGTCGTACATTGTTCGGTGCACCGGCTCCTAAGGGACAGGAACTTGAGGACCACTATTTCGGTTCCATCAAGGAAAGAATCGGTGCATACATGAAGGACATCAATGTTGAGCTTTGGAAGTTAGGTGTAACAGCCAAGACACAGCACAACGAGGTAGCTCCTGCACAGCATGAGCTTGCTCCTATCTACGAGACAGCCAACGTAGCTGTTGACCACAACCAGCTTGTAATGGATGTTATGAAGAAGGTGGCTACACGACATGGTCTTACATGCCTTCTCCATGAGAAGCCATTTGCCGGAGTCAATGGTTCCGGTAAGCACAACAACTGGTCAATCGTTACCGATAATGGCGTAAATCTTATTGACCCGGGCGATACTCCTAATGAGAACCTTCAGTTCTTACTGGTTCTTGCCTGCATCATGAAGGCAGTTGACACACACGCTGATTTACTTCGCCAGTCCGCTTCCGATGTTGGTAATGACCACAGACTTGGAGCTAACGAGGCACCTCCTGCAATCATTTCCATGTTCCTTGGTGACCAGCTTGAGGATGTTGTTAAGCAGATTATTGAGACAGGAAACGCTACTCACAGCATTGACGGTGGTAAGCTTCTTACAGGTGTATCCACACTTCCTGATTTAGCTAAGGACGCAACCGACAGAAACAGAACTTCACCTTTCGCATTTACAGGCAACAAGTTCGAGTTCCGTATGGTAGGTTCCTCCGATTCTATCGCAAGCCCTAACACTGTACTCAATGCCATCGTTGCAGAGGCATTCTGTGAGGCAGCCGATGTCTTAGAGAAGGCAGAGGACTTCGACTCCGCAGTACATAAGTTAATCAAGGATTACATGACCGAGCACCAGAGAATAGTATTCAACGGCAACGGTTACTCAGATGAGTGGGTTGCTGAGGCTGAGAAGAGAGGTCTTCCGAACATCAAGTCCATGGTTGCTGCAGCAAGCGCTCTCACAACCGACAAGGCTGTTGCTCTCTTTGAGAAGTTCGGTATCTTCACAAGAGCAGAGCTTGAGTCCCGTGAGGAGATTACTTATGAGACATATACCAAGTACATCAATATCGAGGCTCTCACTATGATCAGTATGGCTTCCAAGCAGATTCTTCCTGCTGTCATCAGCTACACCACTGAGCTTGCAGGCTCCATTGCTTCCGTAGAGGATGTGGGCTGCGACGCAAGTGTACAGAAGGAGAGACTTGAGAAGGTTACAACAGAGCTCAAGGCTATGAATGCCGCTCTTGAGAAGCTCATCGCAGACCAGGCAAATGGCGACAAGGGCTGTGCTAAGTGCACTGCTGAGTACTACCATGACACAATCATGGCAGATATGGCTGCTCTTCGTGCTCCTGCCGATAAGCTTGAGATGCTGGTAGATAAGGATTTCTGGCCAATTCCAACCTACGGCGACCTTCTTTTCGAAGTATAATTAAGCCTTCTAATTCTTAAAAAAACTGCTGTAAGAGCAGACATATATTGTCTGACTTGCAGCAGTTTTTCTTATGTGTCAAATTTTTTTACATTTCCTTTTCATATTTGCAACGATAATATATTCCACAGCCCTGTATAAAAAGGTACGCAAATACTAAAAGAAGTATAGCAGCCAAGTCTATATTCATCAATGCAAAGGTAAGCATCAGAGCACCAATCACAAATGTCATTACATCAAACGCCTTTGCTTTTGCCCTATTTCCAATTGCAATATTGCGTTCATCGTTTACTTCAATCTCCTTCTGTTTTTGAATTTCGGGATTTTTTTCAATAGCTTTCTGTGAAATGACATTTGCCATACCCTGCCCCAATAACCCACATCCTATTCCTATGCAGACATAAGGCAATGCCAGCATAATCCCCTGCGGGTCGGCAACCGTTTTTACAAGGCATAGCCCTGCTGCCAGCAGTAGAAGCCCGATAGCTGCAACAACAAAATATTTTTTCGTTTTCATAATTTTACATCCTCCTCATAAATAAAAATGTCTTCAATCGCCATATTGAAATATCTCGCGATTTTAAATGCCAACTGGATAGATGGATTGTATCGCCCATTCTCTAAAGAACCTATTGTCTGTCTTGATACCTCCAATGCGTTGGCTAAATCTTCCTGCTTAATACCTCTTTGTTTTCGTAATTCTTCCAGCCTGTTCTTCATGTTACCTCCTTTCCATGGAAAGTTTGCTTTCCATGGCTTCAATATATCATACTGATGATAAAATGTCAAGTGCACTTTCCGTTTTAAGTAATAAGCTAAAAAAAAGCAGCTATGCGTTCCCGCATAGCCACTTTTGCAGTAATTCATGTAAATTCTGATATTTCTTACTTAAGCATCTCCAGAATCTTATCCTTCGGCTGGACGCCTATGCTTGTCTTGACGGTTTTTCCGTCCTTGACTACCACTAATGTAGGTATGGACATAACGCCATACTTCTCCGCCAGCTCCGGCTGCTCATCAACGTTAACCTTACAGATTTTGGCATCTGTAACCTCCCCTGCCAGTTCCTCAATAATTGGCAGTAGCATCTGGCATGGGCCGCACCATGTAGCCCAGAAATCAAGAAGCACCGGCTTATCCGACTTCATAACTTCGTTATCAAAATTCTCACTGGTAATGTGTAATGCTGCCATAATTCTTCCTCCTTGTATTTTCCTATTATGATGCCTTGTTCCCCCAGCATCATATATTGTAACAAATAATCCGTATTTTATGCTGTAACAGATGTTACAATTATTCATCAGCTCTTCTTGAATTGCGGTACTGCAATGGTGTCATTGAATACTCTTTCTTGAAGAGTCTGTTAAAATGCTCTACATTCTCATAGCCTACGCTTGCAGCAATTGTCTCGACGTTCTGATTGGACTCACGCAGAAGCACCTTGGCTTTTTTCATTCTTGCCTTCTTGACGGCATCCTGAAAGGTCATACCGGATTTTTCCTTAATGTACTTGGAAAGGTAAGGCTTTGACAGATTAAAATTATCCGCCAGATCATCAAGGGTGACATCTGTGTAATGATTCTGAATATAGTTCAGAATATCCACAATACGCTCCTCCCTGCCCTCCTTGACATTGGTGTCCTTAGCCAGCTTGTTAACCGCTGCTACAAGAGCGGCAATGGATGCCTTAATAATATCCTCGTCAAGACCAACGCCCCAATACATCTTGTCACGGCAGATTACGCCCACATAGGATGCAGCCTTGGAGGAAGAACCCTTGGAAATAGCATGCTCTTCATATACTGCCAGCTCGTAGCTTATGCCGAAATACATCTTCAGCGCATTGCTCACTGCATCAAGACGTCCATTGCCGCCTGTCTCTATTACGCGCTTCTCCTTGCCCTGCTCAATGGTAACGGCAGCCCAGATTCCGTCCGCCTGTTTAAAATGGCACTCTGGAACAGCAAATACATCTGTCTGTCCGATATAATTATCCTCAAATATCTGATAAACAACGGCTGGTGTAAGCTCCTTGTGCTTGCGGTCGGATACACCCTTAACCAGATAGCCTACCTCCTCCTTCATCTTGTCCGGCAGTGAGATACCGAAGTTCTGCTTAAGAATATATGATACACCGCCCTTTCCGGACTGGCTGTTGATTCTGATAACATCGGACTCGTATTCTCTTCCCACATCCATAGGGTCAATAGGAAGGTACGGAACAGTCCACTTGCCCTCCGACTTGCCCTTCTGCCACCAATCCATTCCCTTGGAAATAGCATCCTGATGTGAACCGGAGAATGCAGTAAATACAAGGTCCCCGGCATAAGGTGAACGCTCATACACTCTCATTCCCGTATACTGTTCGTATTTTTTTCTGATATCCATAATATGGGAAAAATCGAGTCCCGGCTCAACGCCCATGGATACCATGTTCATGGCAAGGGTTACAATATCCACATTACCTGTGCGCTCTCCGTTGCCAAAAAGTGTACCTTCCACTCTGTCCGCTCCGGCAAGTACGCCAAGCTCTGCATCGGATATTCCGCAGCCCCTGTCATTGTGAGGATGTACGCTTAAAATAACATTCTCACGGAACTTCATGTTGCGGCTCAAATACTCAATCTGGGATGCAAATACATGAGGCATTGCAATCTGTACTGTAGTAGGAATATTAATTATCGCCTTATTGTCTGCGGAAGGTGCCCATACATCCAGAACTGCATTACATACCTCAAGGGCATATTCCACCTCAGTTCCCGGGAAGCTCTCAGGGCTGTACTCAAAAGTAAAATTACCTTCCGTCTCTGCAGCAAGCTTCTTAAGAAGCTTAGCGCCGTCCACTGCCAGCTTCTTGACCTCTTCCTTGCTCTTCTTGAACACCTGCTCACGTTGTGCCACAGATGTGGAATTGTAGAGGTGGATAATGGCATGAGGTGCTCCCTTCACCGCCTCAAAGGTCTTCTTGATAATGTGCTCTCTTGCCTGGGTAAGCACCTGTACAGTAACATCTTCAGGAATCATATTACGCTCAATAAGAGCCCTCATAAAGTTGTATTCCGTGTCCGATGCAGCCGGGAAGCCCACCTCAATCTCCTTGAAGCCTATATCAACAAGCATCTTAAAGAAGTCTAATTTCTCTTCAAGGCTCATAGGCTCAATAAGTGCCTGATTACCGTCTCTTAAATCAACGCTGCACCAGATTGGTGCCTTATCTATGTAATCCTTCTTAACCCAGTCATAACTCATCTGCGGTGGCAAAAAATATGATCTCTGATATTTATCTGTATTCATAATCATCCTCCATTCTCCATTAGCACTGTATATCAAATTCCGACGGAATTTCCAATACAGCATAAAAGTAATACCCTATGTATAGAGTATCTTAACATAGGGTATCATGTATTGGCAATGTACAATTTTAATCAATATTATTGATGTTTTTTAGCATTATTGCCATATTTCTTATAAACATTGGAGGAATATACCATCATGGCTACTCCCATTGCAATTATAATAGCAAGCTCGACCATTGTAGAAGCAAAGCCTTTTATAATAAAGGATTCTATAAGTATCAGCAAACCACTCACAATCATCGCCTTGCCTCCGAAGCGGTTAGACAGCTCCCATGTGGTGTCATTATCCATGCTCCAGACCGTACGCACTCCCACCACAGAATTCCTCTTGGTCTTTGGCAAGATATTTCCCAAAAACACCATCAAAAAGGCTAACATGCTGTTGCAGATTATATTGATATCAAACTCCGCCCTCTGCTGGCCCTCCGATGCTGACACAGCCATCATTAAGAATACGCACTGCATAATCAAAAACATAATGGTGGTCCCCACCGCCGCATATCCAAGAACCGTTATACTGCTCTGAGCTTCCTTGCGCTCCTTCTCCTGTTCTGCCTTCAACGCTTTTCTTCTGAAAAAAGAAATGAACACCACCCAGAAAATATTGAATATCAGTATCATTACAGGGAAAATGTAATTCTCATATCTTGATCCGTATCGGTCAATCTCCCCTGACGCATTGTAGTGCATAGGGACCTTATCCGCCATGAACTGTACGGCTACTGCCGTAATCAGAAACGTTGCTGCCGTCAGCACCCATAACACCGTATCCATCCATTTTTGTTTATTGCTCATACTAACCTCCATTCCGAAGCGTCACACTTCCTCCCCGGCTGTACCGGCAGCCTTATTTTTTCCCTGGTCCCGCTGTGTTCTGTCCTGTGCGAGTTGTCCGAACCATAGTATAATCTCATCCAACACCGTAGCATTGAGTGCGTAATAGACATAATTCTTCTCCTTGTATTCAAGGACAAGATCTGCACCCTTAAGCAATCTTAGATGATAAGACAACGCCGCCGGTGATATATCAAGCCACCTGGCAATATCTCCGGCGGACATCCTGCCCTCCCTAAGCATAAGGAGAATTTCCCGGCGTGTCGGCTCGGACAGTACTTTAAAGCTCTCTGCTATTCCCATTATATGTCCTCCCGCTAAGTGCATCTATTTAAAAATTTCTTTAATTAGAGTGTACTATACGGTCATCTATAAGTCAAGAAGTATTTAAAAATGTTTTTAAATACTTTACAAACATTTTCAAGTTATTTACTTAAATACACTTTATTTTCATTTTAAATAATGTTAAACTTAAAATAGTACATAAATATGTTTCGGTTCTACCAGCTTA
>CAMAKT010000114.1 GCA_945836135.1 uncultured Clostridia bacterium
GGCTGCAAAGAAAGAACTGACTTTGGACTGTGAGAATACAGCAGAAAGCATTAATGCACTTATCTCGAGGGTTGAACAGTCAGTGGATACCTTAAGCGACATTGCATTGAATCAGCTTGATTTTTCCAAGTTTCAGAACAATGAAGCTTATGAGAGCAAGTATACCGAAGGGCTTATGGATTATTTTGAGAATTTTGCCGAGCATACCGAAGGAGCTATAAGTGCATACATACGTTACAATCCGGATTTCACGAATCCTACATCGGGTATATTCCTTATGCGTAACAATATCCATGAGGCATTCGGAACTGTACCGCCTACTGATTTCAGTATGTATGATAAGGACGATTTTGCTCATGTGGGATGGTATTACATACCTGTTGCCAACAAGGCACCAATCTGGATGGATCCGTATCTGAACGAGAACATTAATGTTTATATGATTTCCTATGTTGTTCCGCTGTATGTGGATGGTACATCAGTAGGTATTCTGGGTATGGACATTGATTTCGCACAGATTACGGATTATGCAGATGAAGCAAAAGCTTTTAAAACAGGTTATTCATTCCTGATGTGTGATGAAGGAGAGGTGCTTTACCATAAGGATATTCCGACAGGAACAGACCTCGCAGAGTATAATGGAGGAGAATTAGCGAAGGTTAAGGAATTTGTGCTTAACGCAGACAATGTAGGTGAGACACTTGAGTATAGTTACAATGGACAGAAAAAGTATCTTGTATTTGAAGAACTTGATAACGGCATGAAGCTTGTATTAACTGCTCCACTGGCAGAGATTAAGGCGGATGCTGACCAGCTTTCATTCAGAATACTTGGCTCATTATTTGTGGGTATCATTATTTCCATTGTACTTGGATTGTTCATAAGCGGCAGCATTGCCAAGCCGATTAAGAGAATTACGGAAATTATCAAGCAGACTGCCGGACTTAATTTCAGAAAAGCTGCAGATATAGACAAACTTATGAAAAATAAGGACGAGACGGGCACCATGGCGAAGGCGGTAAGCGAGATGCGAGGTGTGCTTAGAGAGCTTGTGAACAATATGGAGCAGGTTAAGGACACTTTGGTGGAGAATATGGAACTCCTAGATGGCGTCATGAAAGAGAACAACGCTGTCTCTGAGGATAATTCCGCAACCACTCAGCAGCTTGCAGCGGGTATGCAGGAGACGGCAGCAAGCACTACCATGATAGTAGGCAACATCAATGCGATTCAGGAAAATGTCAAGGATATCAAGGGACTGTCGGAGAAGGAGCAGCAGGAGTCCAAGGAAATTATGGCAAGGGCAAGACAGCTTTCCGACAATACAGCAGCATCCAATGACAAGACAATGCAGATATATGCTACCATGAAGGAACGTACAGAAGCTGCTGTAGAGAAGTCCAAGGTAGTTGCCAGAATTAATGAACTTACGGACAATATTCGCAGTATCTCCTCCCAGACGAATTTGCTGGCTCTCAATGCCAATATAGAGGCAGCAAGAGCAGGAGATGCGGGCAGGGGCTTTGCTGTGGTTGCAACAGAAATTGGAACCCTTGCAAACCAGACCTTCAGCACTGTTGATGATATCAATACAATAGTCGGTGAGGTAAATGAAGCAGTCCAGAATATGACAGACTGCCTGCAGGTAATTATGCAGTTTATCGAAGAGACGGTTGTTGTGGATTACAATTCCTTCAAGCAAGTTGGCGAGCGCTATGAGAAGGACGCAGAATCCTTTGCAGATTCCATGCAGCATATCTTCTCGGAGATATCAGACCTTAACGGAAAGCTTAATGATATTGCCGAAACAATTGAGAACGTTAATGTGACAATATCAGAGTCCAGTCAGGGCGTCAATATGATTGCAGAGAAGTCCAGTGAGGCTGTAAGCAAGACCGCCAAGGGCTATGAGAAGCTTCATGAGAGTGAGGAGAACTTAAGCGTACTTAAGGACTTAATTGATAAGTTTGAGGTATAATTGAACTAAAAGAAAGTTTAGCCTGAGCCTAACAGCTTGGGCTATTTTCATTTTAGGCATACAAATGACAGCCAAGGGACAAGTTTAGAATTGTATTTTACCTATAATTTCGCTATACTATAAGTGAATGTTGGGAAGAGGAGGTTCGGTGGATTATGAGAACTCTTTTAAAAAACGGTAAGGTAATAAATGTATTTACGGGAGAGGTTGAAAGGTTAAATATTCTCATTGAGGATGATATGATTATCGGCATCGGAGATTACTGCGATTCGGATGCTGACATTGTATATGATGTGAATGGGAAATATGTGTGTCCGGGCTTTATTGACGGCCACATCCATATAGAAAGCACCATGCTCCTGCCGTCCGAGCTTGCCAGGGTATGTGTACCCCACGGAACCACATCAATCGTTGCCGACCCCCATGAGATTGCAAATGTATGCGGAACCACAGGTATTGCCTATATGCTTGCAGCAAGTGAAAATATACCGTTGAATGTGTATATTATGCTGCCGTCATGTGTTCCGGCAACTGCCTTTGATGAATCCGGGGCGGTCTTAAGAAGCGAGGATTTGGAGCCGTTTTATGAGCATCCCCGTGTGCTTGGACTTGCGGAAATGATGAATTATCCCGGAGTGCTTGCAGGTGACACTGAGGTTATGAAAAAGATTGCAGCAGCCAAAAAGAGAAAGCTTAAGGTGGACGGACATGCACCGCTGCTTTCCGGCAGAGCGCTGGATAAATACATTGCCGCCGGTATCCGGGACGACCATGAATGCTCATCTTTTGCGGAAGCCCGCGAACGAATCAGAAAAGGACAGTGGGTAATGATCAGGGAGGGAACCTCCGCACGCAATCTTGACGGTTTAATCGACCTCTTTGATGCGCCATATGCGCACCGGTGTATTCTTGTAACCGATGACAAGCACCCGGCTGATTTAATCCGGAACGGACATATTGACAGCATTATACGAAAGGCTGTTAAACATGGAAAAAGTGCGATTACAGGCATACAGATGGCAACGATACAGGCGGCACAGTGTCTTGGCATTGAGAACAAGGGCGCGGCAGCACCGGGCTATACGGCAGATTTACTGGTGTTAAATGACCTTGACACCGTGGATGTCAGTGATGTTTTTATTGCCGGTAAGAAGGTTGTTGATAACGGAATTATTGCTGATTTTAAGACACTTTCAGTAAGAAACGATATTGAGAAGGTTGTAAGAAACTCATTTTATATGCCAAAGCTCACTGATGAAAGCTTTCATATTGAGCCTAAGGGCAGTCGGTGCCGGATTATAAAGGTAATCGCCGGGCAGCTTCTTACTGAGGAATGGATTACAGATATTGATTTTGACAGGAACGACGGAATTGACGTGAAGCGGGATATACTGAAGCTTGCAGTAGCGGAAAGACACCTGAACACGGGACATATCGGATTGGGCTTTATTAATGGTATAGGGCTGAAAAAAGGTGCCATAGCATCATCGGTATCACACGATTCCCATAATCTTGTAATAATTGGAACAAACGACGAGGATATGGCTGCCGCGGCAAATCGTGTCCGTGAAATGGGCGGCGGATGTGTTGCTGTAGATAACGGCACTGTAATTGCAGAGGTTCCTCTGCCTGTAGCGGGACTTATGAGCGGGTTGTCTGCACAGGAGGCTGCAGGGCAGAACGAATTGCTGCGCAGGGCGGTTTACGACATGGGAGCAGACAACAATATCGAGCCATTTATGATTATGTCGTTCATGAGCCTGCCGGTTATTCCGAATCTTAAGATGACAACAAAGGGACTTATAGATGTACAAAAACAGGAGCTTGTCACGCTGTTTGCCTAGAGTATTTTAATTGATAGCGTGGTAATGATTAGAATAGTGAAGGTAAAATAGAGTACCGGAAAGTGTGGTGAAGCTTTCCGGTATTTTTTTGTGCGTAAAATAATAATTCCAAATATTTCATTTGACAACTTACTAAAGTTAGTATAATCTAACTAAAGTAAATAAAGACGAACATAAAACAATAACGTCTTACTTAGAAACAGGAGGTCAAATTACGTGGAAATGAAAAAGAAAAGGGCGGGGCTGTCCCTACGATGTGTAAACAGAATTATTTTGGCGGCCTTGATAGTAGTATTTATAAGCGGGGTATTGCTTTATCCTCTGGAGGGGGTACAGGCAATTAAGATTATACATAAGCTTTCGGCATTGGTTCTGGTAGCCGGGGTTGCTGTGCATATGGTGCAGCACAGGGGGAACAGAAAAGGTAACACACAGGTAAGCGGAAAGGAGTGTAAGAGCTATGAGTAAAAGTCCCTTAAGAATAATCTGGATTGTACTGGGATTTATAAGTCTTGGATTGGGAACGGTGGGTGCTATCCTTCCAATCCTTCCCACAGTGCCATTTTATATGGCAACCGTATTTTGCTTTGCCAAAAGCTCAAAAAAGCTTCATGACTGGTTTATCGGAACGAAACTGTACAAGAATCATCTTGACAACTTCATTAAGGAGCGTGCAATGACCATCGGCACGAAGCTTAAGATTGTCGGTATGGTGACTGCAATGATGGTTATCAGCTTTATATGCATGAAGAGTGTTCCGGTGGGAAGAATCTGCCTCGCAGTTGTATGGGTATGGCATCTATGGTATTTCTTCATGAGAATTAAGACTATAAAACCACAGAAAGTTACGGCTGATTATGAATAAGAATATGGCAGCAACAGAGAAAAAAAGAAGAAGAGAACAGCAGGTGGTGGCAGAGATGATTGCTCTTTACTGCCGTAAAAACCATGGAACGGGGCAGAAGGGTGTGCTCTGTTCAGAATGCAGGGAGCTTTGTGAGTATGCACAAGCAAGGAGTGAGCATTGTCCGTTTATGGAACAGAAGACTTTCTGCTCCAACTGCCGTGTACATTGCTATAAGCCGGACATGAGGGAACGTATTCGGGAGGTCATGCGTTTCTCGGGACCAAGGATGATATTGTATCATCCCGTAATGGCATTATGGCATCTGATAAGCTCAGAACATGAGAAACACAAGGTAAAAGTATCAGGAGAAAAAAACAAGAATGATTAAAACAAGACTGATTAAATTACTATCCCACGCTAAGAAGTATATAGCCTTTCAGGTGATATGGAAATGGTTGTCCCTGCTCTGTCAGGTGGTGATGATTTATGTTGCTACAATGCTTTTGGAAAATGCGTTGTCCGGCAGCCTTACAGGCAAGTATGTGCTGCTTGGCGGTATTGTGGTGTTAATTGCCATATTAATACACTCAATATGTGACAGACAGGCATCCTATGCTTCTTACAAAGCCAGCGTGGATGTGAAACGCATTCTGCGGGAGCAGATTTACGGAAAATTGTTGAAGCTGGGGGCTTCCTACAAGGAGAGCACCGCCACCTCGGAAGTGGTACAGATGGCTGCGGAGGGAGTTGAGCAGCTTGAGACTTATTTCGGAAGATATCTTTCACAGCTCTTTTACAGCCTGCTTGCCCCGGTCACATTGTTTGTGATTCTGTCATTTGTCAATCTTAAGGCAAGCCTGGTGCTGCTTGTATGTGTGCCCTTAATCCCCATATCGATTGTAGCAGTGCAGAAGTTTGCCAAGAAGCTTCTGAATAAGTACTGGGGAATTTATACGGAGCTGGGAGATTCCTTTCTGGAAAATCTGCAGGGACTTACCACCCTTAAAATATATAAGGCGGATGGGGACAAGGCGGTGGAGATGGATAAGGAGTCCCAGCGCTTCAGGCAGATTACCATGAAGGTGCTGACCATGCAGCTTAATTCCACCAGCGTCATGGACATTATCGCCTATGGCGGAGCTGCCGTAGGCATGATTGTGACTCTTTTGGAGTATGCAAAGGGCAATATGGGATTTGGCGGGGCACTTATGATTATTCTTCTTGCCTCGGAATTTTTCATTCCGCTTCGGCTTCTGGGCTCATTTTTTCATATTGCAATGAACGGAATGGCGGCAAGCGACAAGATATTTGCACTGTTGGATTTGCCTGAAGCTTCGGGAAAAAATGTGGAGCTTGAGGGCGGGGATATTGACATTGAGCTTGAGAATGTCGGGTTTGCTTACGAGGAAAGTCGGGAGATTCTTAAAAATGTTTCAATGGAATTCAAGACGGGAAGCTTTACGGCGCTTGTGGGAACATCAGGCTGCGGAAAGAGTACCATAGCGGGCATACTTATGGGAAGAAACAAGGGATATGAGGGTAACATTACAGTATCGGGAGCGGAGCTTAAGGACATATCCGAAAAGAGCCTGATGCGGCATATTACCCTTGTAAGCCATAACAGCTATTTATTTAAGGGAACAGTGAAAAATAATCTTGAAATGGGAAAGCCCGACGCCTCGGAAAAAGAGATGAGGGATGCTCTTGACAAGGTAAAGCTTAAGGGCTTTCTTAAGGCGCAGCAGGGTCTTGACACTGTAATTTTGGAAAAGGGAAGCAATCTGTCCGGCGGGCAGTGCCAGCGACTTGCACTAGCAAGAGCGCTTCTTCATGATACACCGGCATATATATTTGACGAGGCAGCCTCCAACATCGATATGGAGAGCGAGGAAATGATAATGGAGGTCATTCGGGAACTTTCAAAAACAAAGACCATCATACTTATTTCACACAGACTGGCGAATGTGGTGGATGCCGGAAAAATATATATGCTTGAAAACGGAAAAGTGATTGAATCAGGAACACATGAAGAACTGATGGAAGCGAAGGGGGCATATGAAGGACTGTACCGATATCAGAGTGAGCTTGAAGCTTACGGAAAGAACAGCATAAAAAGTAACCTAATAGATAATGGAAAGGTGGTGGCACAGTGATGGAACAGGGAAAAAGAAGAAAAGGAATTGTAATTATGGGAAGTCTGGTGGGGCTTGTCAAACCTCTGCTGCCCATAATGTGCCTTGCCATTCTGTTGGGGGTGCTGGGAAACTTATGTGCGATTTCCCTGACAATTCTTGCCGGATACGGTCTGCTGCATATACTGGCGGATATTTCAGGAATGAGCTTTGGCTTAATTCTGCCATGTACCTTGGGGGCATTGTCGGCACTGCTTGTTATTTTTGCGGTGCTTCGCGGTATTCTGCATTACGGTGAGCAGTACTGTAACCATTTTATTGCTTTTAAACTGTTAGCTATTATTCGACATAAGGTCTTTGCCGCACTCAGAAAGCTGTGTCCTGCAAAACTGGAGGGACGGGATAAGGGTAATCTGATATCAATTATTACCTCGGATATCGAGCTTCTGGAAGTATTTTATGCGCATACAATTTCACCCATTGCTATCGCGGTAGTGACCTCACTTATTATGGTATTTTTTATCGGATACCAGTACCCGGCAGCAGGGGTAATTGCGCTTCTTGGCTATGTGACGGTGGGCGTGGTAATCCCTCTGTGGAACGGGAAGAAGAATGCAGCTTCCGGAATGGAATACAGAAATTCCTTCGGTGAGCTCAACAGCTTCATTCTCGATTCACTGCGGGGGCTGGATGAAACCATTCAGTATGACAGAGGAATGGAGCGCTTAGAGCAGATGAATGAGCGCTCCGGAAGGCTGGGACTGCTCTATCGGAAGCTTAACAGGAACGAGGCATCCCAGAGTTCCATGACCAACATGGCAATTCTTCTGTTTTCCTTCGGTATGCTGTTTTTCATGCTTTTTAGCTTTCAGCGTGTAAACGTAGGCTTTGACAGTGTATTGATTGCCACCATTGCCATGATGGGCTCCTTTGGCCCGGTGGTGGCTCTGTCAAATCTGTCAAATAACTTAAGTCAGACCCTTGCCAGCGGAGAGCGTGTGCTATCCATGCTGGAAGAAAAGCCGGAGACTTATGAGGTCAGCGAAAAGGAAAAGACATTATTTAAAGGGGCAAATGCGGTTAATGTGAACTTTGCCTACGAGGAGGAAGAGATTTTAAAGAATTATTCCATTGAGCTTCCGAAAGGAAAGATTGTGGGAATACATGGTGCCAGCGGTTCCGGCAAATCCACATTGTTAAAGCTTCTTATGCGGTTCTGGGATGTGGACGGGGGAGGAGTATATATATCCGGAAAGAATATCAAGGATATCAATACGGAAGATTTAAGAGACATGGAAGCCTATGTGACCCAGGAAACCTATCTTTTTCATGATTCCATAGCGAATAATATTGCTGTGGGGAAGCCGGGGGCATCCAAGGAAGAGATTGTACAGGCGGCAAAGAAGGCCTCTATCCATGATTTTATTATGACGCTCACTGACGGCTATGACACCGAAGTGGGAGAGTTAGGAGATACCCTGTCGGCAGGCGAGAAGCAGAGAATAGGAATTGCCAGAGCCTTTCTGCATGATGCGCCTTTTATGCTGCTTGATGAGCCAACCAGCAACTTAGACTGCCTGAATGAGGGAATAATCTTAAAGTCCCTTAAGGAAGCCCGGGAGGATAAGACAGTGCTGCTGGTATCCCACAGAAAATCCACCATGAATCTGGCGGATGTGGTGTATGAGATGGAGAATGGGAGAATTTCCTGAGTTTATGGCTGCATAGTTTACGGATTTTCTGAAATGCCAAAAAAGAAGCCCATGCGCTTGCCGAGTGGCAGGTGTATGGGTTTTTCTTTTGAATATGATTCAACAAAGTGGCGGTGAAATAATGTTTTTGCAGGTTTTTGCAGGTTTTTGCTGGTTCGCCACTTTGTAAGTTGTTCTTAAAATCGCACAAAGTATTTGTAATTTGCAATAGATTGTGCTAAAATCAAAATAATTGTTTTAGAAAATACGCAAAGTATTGTAAAAATACAATACTTTGCGAAAAAATTAAAACGAGAGGCAATGTAAAAT
>CAMAKT010000115.1 GCA_945836135.1 uncultured Clostridia bacterium
TTTTTGCCAACCTGTGCTGCCTTATATTAAAACGCAGCACCCTTGTCATCTCCCTCATTCCTGTACTCATACTGGGCAGTCTGATATTCTGCCCTGTATTTGTGAATGTGGAAAGCTTCATTCCGATGCTGCGTTTTGTGAGCCACCTCTTTTTGCCGAGGTACTTTCTGTAGACTAAATTTTACGCAAAAAGAGGAGCCGCATACACGGCTCCTCCCGCACGAGCTTAAGCTTACTGCTTACCAGCCATCTCCTGCTCCTGCTTCATAATCATCTTCTTAACCATTTCGCCACCGATAGAACCAGCCTGTCTGGAAGTTAAGTCTCCATTGTAACCTTCCTTTAAAGGTACACCAAGCTCAGATGCAACTTCCATCTTAAATCTGTCCATTGCTCCCTTTGCCTCCGGAACTGCTGCCTTGTTAGATCCTGAATTAGAACTTGCCATTTTAATTCACCTCCATGAACTTTTATATAGTTTTTGAAAATCCCATAAGTCAGGTCTTTTCCAATCCGACAGATTCAATTCTTCTCCGTTGCCGGATTGGAATGCCTCTGTCTTGGTATTATTATGTTCATGCGGGATTATATTATTATGGCAATTCGTGGGAATGAAACATTAAAAAAACTAAATTATGTATTGAATCGCTTTTGCGATATCATCAGCTTTTTGCTGTGAAATAAGAACCGACACCAGCCTAAGTCCTAAGTCAATAGCTGTACCCATGCCCCTGCTTGTAATTATATTGCCATCTTTAACCACACGGTCAGGCACATACTCAGCGCCGAGTAAATCCTTTTCAAAGCCCGGATAGCAGGTTGCCTTTTTACCGTTCAGAAACCCGAGATGTCCGTATACGCTTGGTGCCGCACAGATGGCAGCAAGCAGTTTCTCCTGCGCATTATGCTGCTTTAGAAGCGAGACGAGACCCTGATGCGCCTCAAGATTCCTTGTTCCAGGCATTCCGCCCGGAAGGAAAAGCACATCCGCATCTTCATAATCATTTTCCTCAAAGAGAGTATCCGCTCCAAGCACAACCTTATGCGAGCTCAATACCTCATGACTGCCGTTCACCGATACAGTAATCGTGTCTATTCCTGCTCTGCGCAGCACATCCACAACCGCCAGCGCCTCAACCATTTCACATCCGTCTGCAAGGAATGTATATACTTTTGCCATAACGACCTCCTTATTATGCTTGCAATTTTGAAAAATCATAAGTATATTTTTATTATAACACAATAAAAGGAGTCCTACCATGGAAATTGAACGCAAATTTTTGATTGAATCCTTACCTGATGAAATTGATTTAAATAAGTACCCTAAGCGCAATATTGAACAGGGCTATCTGTGCACTGAACCTGTAGTACGTGTACGGCGCGACAACGACAATTACTATCTCACCTATAAGTCAAAAGGCATGATGGTTCGCGAGGAATACAATCTTCCGCTCACTAGGGAAGCCTACGCCTCTCTGATAAAGAAATCCGACGGAAATATAATTACCAAGACCCGCTACGAAATACCCGAAAAAGATAATCTCACCATTGAGCTTGATATATTTGAGGGAAAATACGCAGGTCTTATGCTGGCTGAGGTCGAATTTGAAAATGAAAATGACGCCCTCGCCTATATACCACCTGCGTGGTTTGGCAAGGACGTCACGAATAATCCTGCGTATCACAATTCCAACATGGCCAAGTCTACTTCTTCGCCGTGCTGATTACACCCTTTTTAAGCATCTCATCAAATTCAGAAACATCAACCGGCTTCGAGAAGTAATAGCCCTGTATCATGTCGCAGCCTGCATTGGCGAGGAAATCCACCTGTTCGGCACATTCAACGCCCTCACAGAGCACCTTCAGTCCCATGCGCTTCGACATGTCTATCAGGCCGCTTATAACAACATCTTCCTTGTCAGCCGAATCAATATCGTCCAAAAATGCCTTGTCCAGCTTCAGGACGTCAAGAGGCACCTTTCTTAACACATTGAATGATGAGTATCCGGCACCGAAATCATCAATTGATACCTTGATGCCTGCCTTACGGATTTCATTAATGATTTCCACAACGCCATCTATATCCTTCGCAAGCAAATCCTCTGTAATCTCAATTTCTATAAGTTCAGGCGGAACCTGATACTTGTCAATCAACTGTTGGAGCCTGCTGCACAGCTCCGTCCGGTCCATAAAATGCATTCTTGGTACATTAATTGATATCGGCACAACCTTCTTACCGCTGTCAATGCAGGCTCTTAAGTGCTTAAATACTTCTTCATACACATAAAAATCCACATCTTTTATCATCTTTGTTTCTTCCAGTACAGGAATAAACTCTCCCGGATAAATAATGGTTCCATCCGGCTTTTTCCAACGAACCAGAGCTTCCGCCCCTACAATCCTGCCTCCGTCAATATCCACCTTAGGCTGAAAATGTACAATAAACTCTCTTCTGTCGATTGCCGTGCGTACTTCGCTCAAATATGCGGCACGTCGCATAACATCCTGTCCCAATTGCTCCGTGTACATAATACAGCTATCCTGTCCCGGCTTTTTGGCGAGCTTACGTGCAATGTTTGCAAAGGATACTGCCTTCATAAAGCTGGTTTTTCTCCTGTCAAACACACATATACCCGATGAAATGGTGATATTGCTGTCCGGATACAATTCATGAACTATATCGGCAAATTCCGCATTACGCATTTTTACCCGGTTAAGAAACAGCTCTGTCTGTTTCTTATCCATTTCATCTCCCTCATCACCATGCCAAGGCGCAAAGATTATGAAATTATCAGAAACAATACGGCATGCATAAGATTCCGCTGTCGAGTCCTGCATAATATAGTCTGCAAATTTCTTTAATATAATGTCTCCTGTATCGTATCCATAATGTTCGTTAATATACTTGAAATTGTATACATCCGAATATACCACAACATAGCGGTTGCTTTCACCATTTATAATGCTTTTTTCCGCGTTCTGCCGGAACGGGTCAAATCGCATAAGACCTGTTGTAATGTCATAGCTGTTAAAACGCTCTATTTCCTCCTTGGTCTTTTCAAGTGCCCGCATCTTAAGCATATAAGAAAAAATAATACTCGTCAGCACACTGATAATATTAAGCTCATCAGGATTCCACACCCGTTCCTGACTGTCAACGAAGTTCACGCATCCTGCAAATTGTCCGTTCTCGTAGAAGGCACACTGGGCAACGGCTTTTGCCCCCCTTTGTTCCAACAGTTCCGCCATATACATATCGCCGCCAAGTTCTGTCTTCTTATCCTTAATATACATTCCCTGATGTATGGAGTAAAGATTCAGAAGCCTGTCAAAACGATTCTTCGTCATCGTCCTTACGGTCCCCAAATCGCAAAACCTCTCATCACTGCAAAATTCATACATTGTCTGCAGCGAATATGGTTTATCCGTTGTCTCAACAATGTTGACACATGGCACATTAAGCCAGTGTGCCATTCTTCTAAGTAGCATATTGACTGCACTGACCGCATCCTTTGTATCCTCAATAAGCTTAAATGCAAGTCTGATAATACTGTCTCCGCCGCTGCCTCCGTTATAATCCATAGGCACGGTTTCATTACCGCCCTGCAGGTTCATATCATACAGTTCAGAATATATATTCTTTTTGGTTCTGTCATATATCTCGATGCCGTTACTGCTGTGCTCTCTGGCATACAACATGGCCTTCTCAGCCTTTTCAAGCAGTTCTTCAAATGAACTTCCCTCTATCGGCGCCACAACAACGCCAACAGTGCCCTTCATACCCTGATGCATCTCTCCGACGTAGGTATTATCAATAATGACTCTAAGCTGCTCCGCTTTATTCATAATATTGTTAAGCCCGCCTGCATCCCGCATAAACACAGCAAAACGTCCCACTCCTACACGTCCTAAAATGTCTGAAGTATAAAACGCCTTCTTAATATCTGAGGCCACATTTCTAATAACCTCATCGGCAAATATTTTACCAAGCGTCTTATTAATTTCACTTATTTTCTCGATGTCAACCAGGAAAAATGCTTCTATTTCTTTTCCTTTTCTGGAAATAATGCATTGTTCAATCTTCTTAGACGCAGCCTCTCTGTTATATAAACCGGTAAGTACATCCTTGAGTGCTCTTTCCTTCTCCTCCTGCTCAATCTGCTTCTCATATTCCACATTAACTATATGTCCGACAACAACATTCCTTATGCCATCCTCCGTCACGACTCTCACACCGTTCAAATGATACCATTCGTAATGTTGCCTGTCATAAGCCAAAGTTCTTATCTCAGCCTGAATATTCAGCCTGTCACTTCTCAATTGGGAAATAAGTGCCCTGACGGCAGACTCATCCTCATCCGAAAAGAAATCGGTTGTATATGCATTCACAGAAAAATCCGACACACTTACTGCCTTCTGCACAGTTCCGTTATCCATGATAATGTTGACCATAGTATCGGTATTTACATCATATTCAAACAACAGCCCCACCGTCAGAGATGCTATTGCCATATATTTATCGTGCTCGAACTTAATCTCCGTCTCATTATTCATATTGTATATTGTATTGTTTTCTCTATTGTCTATGCCCATAATAATGTCCTTTCAAGAAGTATTATATTATAAACATCGCATTTTATCAATGAATTTTCACACAATTTTTAGATAAATTTATCAATTATGTATACACAATTCCGGAAAAACATGGTATAATCAGTACATAAATTTCATTTCTGAAAGGAGATATATTGTAATGGGTAGAATTGTACTTAACGAAACATCTTATCACGGTGCCGGCTGTATTGCCGAGATTGCCGGGGAAGTAAAGGGTCGCGGCTTTAAGAAAGCATTTGTATGTTCCGACCCTGATCTTATCAAGTTTGGGGTTACAGCAAAGGTTACAAAGGTTTTAGAGGATGCAGGTCTTGCTTACGAAATTTATTCCAACATCAAGCCAAACCCAACCATCGAGAATGTCCAGACAGGCGTTGCCGCATTTAAGGCATCCGGTGCAGATTATATCATAGCTATCGGCGGCGGTTCCTCCATGGATACCGCTAAGGCAATCGGTATTATAATTACCAACCCTGATTTTGCCGACGTTAGAAGTCTTGAGGGCGTAGCTCCTACCAAGAATAAGTGCGTACCTATTCTGGCAGTTCCTACTACAGCCGGTACTGCTGCAGAGGTTACAATTAACTACGTTATCACAGACGTTGAGAAAAGCCGTAAGATGGTATGTGTTGATACACATGACATTCCTGTTGTTGCATTTATCGACCCTGAAATGATGTCAACAATGCCTAAAGGTCTCACTGCCGCTACAGGTATGGATGCTCTCACACATGCTATCGAAGGTTACATCACCAAGGGCGCCTGGGAGATGACCGATATGTTCCATCTCAAGGCAATCGAACTTATTTCCAAGAACCTTCGTGGTGCAGTTGCAAATACTCCTGAAGGACGTGAGGGTATGGCCCTTGGCCAGTACATAGCAGGTATGGGCTTCTCCAATGTAGGACTTGGTATTGTTCATTCAATGGCTCACCCTCTCGGTGCCGTATACGATACTCCTCATGGTGTTGCCAATGCAATTATTCTTCCTACCGTAATGGAATATAATGCAGAGGCTACAGGCGATAAGTATAAGTATATCGCCAAGGCAATGGGTGTTGAAGGAACCGAGAATATGTCCGTAGACGAATATCGCAAGGCTGCAATCGACGCAGTTAAGAAGCTTTCACAGGATGTTGGCATACCTGCCAACCTCAAGGATATTGTCAAGAGAGAGGATATTCCATTCCTTGCACAGTCAGCTTATGATGATGCATGCCGTCCTGGCAACCCAAGAGATACCAGCGTAGAGGACATCACCAAGCTGTATGAATCACTTCTGTAATCTCCATACAGTCCGGATTACTCCGGCATAGACGAATAACAAGACTGTATATACAGCAAAGCAGCCGTGCTTAATTTACACGGCTGCTT
The DNA here is from genome assembly GCA_945836135.1 of uncultured Clostridia bacterium. Lineage (GTDB taxonomy): Bacteria > Bacillota > Clostridia > Lachnospirales > Lachnospiraceae > CAG-882. The sequence continues at coordinate 5,989 of CAMAKT010000115.1, forward strand.
TTTGAATGCCTGAAGGCACTTCTTGGAATTATCTTAAATACCACTGTTCCCGAATACACCATTGGATCGCTGTGCCGGAAAAATACAATTCCTTCCCCCGTTGCTTTTACCTCCTCAAGCACGGAGCCATTATACGGATGAATTATTCTTGCAAGAACATGCCCTTCTTTTACCTGATTTTCAACCTCTACGCAGCTCTCAAAAATTCCCGATTGTGCAGTAGCCACCGCCAGGAGTTCGCCTTCAGGAATCACGTCCGATACATGTCCTGACTTACCCGAATGGCTTATTATCCCGTTCCTCTCCATAAAGCGCATAACACTATCAATAACCTTGACTGCACTCTTCTTATCTATTCTTCCCGTCTCCTGTGTATACAATGAATAAGCCTTCGTCTCCCATATCTGCCAGTTGTAATTCAAGGTTGTGGTATCATACGGAGCCGGATCCCTGAGTATAATATAAGGAAGTCCGAACTTTTTGGCATCTTCAACATTTTCATAACCTGTTTTCATGATGCGGACATGCGGAGTAAACCGCCCCGGCATATAGAAGCTGGCAAACTGTATTCCATACTCATAATCCTTAATTGTATTGAACAGTCCTGCGGCTATGCGCTGTGTTGTTTCACCCTTATCATAGCCCGGAAACATACGGTTAATATCTGAATTGTCCGTAGGCCAAAACCGCTTTCCTGTATTCATGGAATAGGTGTTTGCACAGGGAATTATAAGCACTGACTTTCCTTTTACCAGCTTACCCTGCTCCTCCAGTTCCTTAAGACATTGTACCAGCAGAGAACAGCAGTAGAGCTGCTGCACCTCATTTCCACGCATGGCCCCAACCACGCATAGTGTTTTTTCCCCTTCTCCAAAGCAGTATCCCCGAATACGCATGGAATCCCTATATATAGCCTTAAGCTCGAATAAATTAATCTCTCTCATGTTTTTCGTTCCTATTCTCCCAGAATTCGTGCAATCAATGACCCCTCATCCACTACGGGATATTCACGCAATGTAAAGACAAGTCCATTGCACGGTGAAGTAATATGTACCAGCACCTGCCCGTTCATGGGATTCACAATATCTCCTATATATTCACCCTCCCTCACATGCATGCAGTGCTCAATTGCCGGAATAAATACTCCGCCCATAGCAGCATTGACAAACTCAACCCTGCCGTCTGTGGATACAATCGGTTCTCTCACGGGAGCAACATCTCCATCCCACATTCCAAGGTGCTGCATAAGCGAAAGAATCCCATCGCAGAGCTGCCTGCCATATTCCTTCGTAATCCTCATTCCTACACCCATTTCAGCCACCAGAGTCTTAGTTCCCACCGTATTGAGTGAATGGGCCAGTGTTGATTTAAGCACTGTGGCTGCTGAGTGAACCCACACAAAGTCCACATTAAGCAGCTTTGCCAGCGGTACAAGCTCCGCTGCAGTCTGTTCACTGATTCTGATCTGCGGAATTTCTCTAAGGAATATATTACTGGCATGAATGTCAATACATACCTCTGCTCCCTTAATATCCTCAAACACAGCCAAGGCAATGTTTTCCGCCATTGAACCTTGTTTTTTCCCCGGAAATATTCTGTTCATATCCAGTTCAAACCCCGGGATTCCTCTTGTTATCGTATCTATCCCCAGCGGATTCAGTGCAGGATATATGTCGACAATCCCTTTAAGATGCCCCTTATTCTCTTTGAGTATTCTATTCATTTCATAGCATACCAATTGTCCCTCCAGCTCATCGCCGTGGGTTCCTGTCACAATACATATTCTCTTTGTATTTTCATCCATGCACTCAGGAAGTATGCGATTCTTTCTAAGCACAATTTTCTCATCCACCGGAAGCCCCAGTGACACAATATCCTCAATCATTCTCTTTCCTGCCTCTCATGCCCCTACTAATGCTCACTGTTCATGCTCTGACACTACAGCTTCCACCTGCTGTCTTTGCATGGCACATCCCGCAAATATTCCCCTGTTAATACGGCAGTCCCTATAGTCCCTGCCATGTGAAAACTTAATATAATTTTCTGTCACAACACAGTCATTGGTTGGGTCATAGCCATACCAGTATTCTCCCAGGAGTACCTCGACCCATGCGTGGCTCATCCCTTCACCTTTCATAATTCCCACAACATATCGTGAAGGAATATCAAAAATACGCAACAGTGCAATCATAATATGCGCATAGTCCTGGCAGACTCCCCCTCCATCTGCAAAAGCCTGCTCTGCCGTAGTATTGACATCTGTAGTGAACTGTCTATATTGAAGCTTATCATGTAAACTATGCATTATATATCCCGCAAAGGCTCCCCCGCACTGCTTTTCTGTCATATGTTTTGCATCCCACTGTTCTCTAAGCAGCTCAGCATATGCAGACAGTCCTGCTCCAGCAGACGTAAGTCCGGTGGTTTGTCTGTAAAATGCTGCATCATACTCCTGTGCAGATTCCTCAGCCACACCGCCAAAAGTCTGTATCCCCGAAAGCTCTTCACGTAAAGTCTCTGCCTGTCCCTCAACCATTACACTGAATAATCCTGACTCTTCCCAGATGCTGCCCTCCATTACACGGTTACCATATCCATCGGTTCTATAGTTAACCTTCGTATCCGGTACAACCTCAACATGCAACCTCTCAATCCGCTGTCTCAGATTGCTCTGCGGAATGCATCTCATAGCAAAAAACTGCCTGTGTACAGCATTATCAAATTCTATCACCATAGTATAAGAAAAATCCAACTTCATCAGCTATCTCTCCTCCGCATTATATAATGCGTCCCGAAATCCAACTTTATAAATAAAA
>CAMAKT010000116.1 GCA_945836135.1 uncultured Clostridia bacterium
TATATAGTTCAAAAAATATACAAAAGGACATTTACCCTAGTTTTAAGAGTAAATGCCCTATAATAAATTCGTATTATAAATTAAATCGCTCTGTTCATAAGAGCATATTCTAAGCAAGCAACGCCATCACCGCGCTGGTGCTCTGATTAGCCTGTGCCAGTATGGACTGACCAATCTGCTGCAACAACTGATTCTTTGAAAAATCCACCATAGTCTCTGCCATGTCAGTATCCCGGATTGTAGACTCGGCCTTAGCAGTATTTTCTACGGTATTTTCAAGATTCCTTATGGTGTGCTCTAACCTGTTCTGGTATGCACCATATCTGGAGCGCATGGTGGATACTGTTTCTATTGCACTGTTAACGGAATCTATCGCCGCTCCTGCAGAGCTTTCCGTGGTTACATCAACATCCTTAACGCCAAGCACTGTGGAGTTCATCTGTTCTAATTCTATATCGATATTCTGATTAGCCTGGGCACCTACCTGCAAGGAAAGGCTTAGGTTACCGGTTCCTTGTCCGCCCTGAGTGCCTGAGCCGCCCGCTGCGCCTCCTCCACCTTGATTTCCGGTATCCGCAAATGTATAGGTAACCCTGCCGCCGGATACATTTTTGGTAAAACCGGATGGAAGTGCATTCTCAATCAGGTCATAAACCTTCGCTCCCGAAATGGTATTCGGGTCATTGTCATCAATTCCGTCACCATTGGCATCTGTCATAGCCGGGATTGTCTTTTTGAGTCTCAAGGTACTTAAATCCATGCTTCCGACATCTATAGTACCACCGTTTGCAACGACCAGTGTACCGTCAGATTTATAAAGATTTGCGTTGGCTGTAAGTACATTCTTCGATGTAGGTGCCGAATAGGTTGCCTGAGTGATGGTGCCACCATAAACTTTATTCTCTGAACCAAGCTGAGTAAACGATGAATTCAATATGAAATTAACTTCTCCAACATTATTTCCACCCTTTGTAATATATAGCTTATATGGGAAATCAGCTTGTGTTAATATGGTACCCCATTCACCAAGATCAGCACTGTAACCATCCTGAGTTAAACCTCTTCGTATACCACAATAGATTGTTCCATAAGTATTTTGTGGAAGCGTACTATAAACCCCGTTGGATATTGCACTCAAAAAATTATTTTGTGCTGTCTTTTCTGCATCTGATGTCGGTGCATCATAGAATTTCGCATTCATAGATATATTATTAGCATTCTTGCTGCCGGTCGCCATACTAGCCGCAGTACCTCCACCCGTCATAACAGAATTAACAGTATAATCTGTCCCGCTTACAGCCGTATCCGTGTAAACATCCTTAGCTGTTGAAAGGCCAACCGTATAGCTCTTACCTGCTATGGTTATTGTCTTTCCATCAGCTATACCGGAATCCATCTCAACAGTAATGGTACCCGTACCCTGCCCGGAGATAGTTCCATTCAAAGCGCTGACAGCACTCTGAATAGCAGAAATACCATTCTGGGAAGAACCGCCACCTGAAGAGCCGTTCCCACCGCCGAAGATATTCTTCGTATTAAACTGGGTATCACTGCCTATTCTGTCTATTTCTTCAATCAGGTTGTCTATTTCCGACTGTATCGCTGCACGGTCCGTGTCTGTATTGGTTCCATTAGCTGCCTGAACAGACAGCTCGTTCATTCGCTGTAACATATCGTGCACTTCACCAAGAGCACCGTCCGCTACCTGTATCAATGATATTCCATCCTGTGCATTACGGGATGCCTGCGACAGACCACGAATCTGTACACGAAGCTTCTCAGATATGGCAAGTCCGGATGCATCATCAGCAGCACGGTTAATCCTATATCCGCTTGACAGTTTCTCTGATACCTTGGATAAGTTGCTTGTTACTATATTCAGCATTCTGTTGCTGTTCATTGCCGATAAATTATGCTGAACCACCATATGCTTTCCTCCTTTCTGAATGTACAAAAACATTTTCAGTACTATTGTACCAGAAGAAGTGTTGCAAAAGCGTTGCAAAATATATCTTATATGATTTTTATGCTATTATATTTTTTTAGATACAAAAACTTCGGAAGCATTTTCTGCCTCCGAAGCTTTTCTGTTCCCCGTTCTGTTTTCACGCCTTGTTTTTTATTCCGGCATTTGTCATTTCACTCCAGCTATACTGTGCCATATATTCCCCGTGATAGAGGTTGACAGCATAGATTTTGCCGTCCAGCCAGTCGTAATAGTCACAGTCCACCTTTTCCCGGCAGATACCAATCTTTCCTCTCTGCTGCAGTATGATTTCATCACAGCCTGCCTCTCTGAAAGTATCCTTCATATCCTTAATCAGACTGCGTAAGTAGCTGGAGGATTTTTTATCCCCCCACAGTACTGCCATAATCTCGCCGTTAGTGCACAGAGCACCGTTACGGTCTACAAGATACGCCAGCATTTCTTTTGTATATTCGTACCTGAACTTAACCGGATGTCCTTCTATATACACTTCAAAATTGCCAAATGCCTGGAACCGCACCTTGTTTTTCACTACTGTTTTTACCGGGTATCTAAGATTATCCAGTTCCTTTCTGATTTTATCAGGAGTGATTGGCTTCATCACATAACCGCTTGCATGCATCTCAAGAGCATCCTTCATATAATCTGTGTAGCCTGTTGTAAAGATGATATTGGTCTGAGGGTTTAAGAGCTTAATCTCTTTTGCCAGTTCCACACCACTCATGTTTCTCATCTGGATATCCAGAAATACAACCTCACAGGGCGTACTTTTGCAGAATTCCAGTGCTTCCCTTGGCTTATTGAAGCTGTATATGGTTGCAGAAGGCTCTGCCTTATTAGCGGCAGAAACAAGTCCCTCCAGTGCTAATTCTTCATCGTCAAGTGCCAGTATATTCATGCCTCATCCTCCTTTGGTATACGAATTGTTGATGTAGTGCCTTTTCCCGGCTCACTCTCAATTTCCAGCGTGGCATGGCACATGATGCCAAGTCTCTGCCGCACGTTCCTGATGCCCACATGGTTTCCCTCTCCTTGGGTTTCCGTTCCGGGAACAAAGCCCACACCATCATCCGATACAATGACCTCAAAGCAATCCGTACATTCCTTCACAGTCAGCATAACCGTTCCTCCGCCTTCCTCTTTCCGGCAGATGCCATGCTTCACTGCATTTTCCACAAGGGGCTGTACGGATAGGGCCGGCAGCATAAAGGCTGTTGTTTCTATATTGTACACCACATTCAAGTCCTTGCCGAAACGAAGCTGTTCCAGCTTAAGGTATGTCTTTACATGATTTAATTCTTCCCCAAAGGAAATCGATGTGGTGCGGTCTGCTGCGTTCAGACTGCGCTGAAGATAGTCTGAGAAATCGCTGATTGCCTTTTGTGCCAGCTCTACATCTTTCTCGCACAGATGATAAATAGAATTAAGCGAGTTATATATAAAGTGTGGCTGTATCTGACTCATGGCAAGGGTAATCCGGTTCTCCTTAAGTTCCTTCTCTAATTCCTTTGCACGGATGGACGCCTGATAATTGACCACTACCAGCTTGACCGCCCATATTAACAGCAACACGAACAACACTCCAAAAAGTGTCTTAATGCAGATACCGCTCTTCCACACTGACAGGCGGGCATTGATAAGCTCCGCTATAAGTACCGCCATCAGCACTACGACGGAAATAAGCATGATTTGCTCATTCTTCTCACTGTTCTTTACTTCCTTGACACATAGAAAAATCAAAATCAGGCATACAATCCCCTGTATAACTGCCCAATACATTCCTGTATCATAGATTCCCATTACCCCGGCAAGAGATATTGCCATGAAAACGAAATTAGCAACCAGCAACACATATACCGCAATCTGTGCAAGCTTCTTCCATTTAGCTTGTAACATTTCGATAACTCCTGCCCCCAGCATCAAGGTTGCAAGCATCATGGCTATCTGCCTCATATAGGTGTTGAACACCAGTTTATCATTCCGCAGGGAAATGTCTTTTGTATCCAGATACATATACACAGCCATGAGAAGGGACATAAGCCCCAGCTTTAACAACAAGGTGCTGTTAGGCAAATGCAAAAGCTGGTAACCGATTGCCGTTCCTATGAGAGCAATAGATGCCACCAGGATAAAAATACAAAAATAGCGATAGGGTCTCTCTTTCTTTTCATAGTATTTCTTTAACTGTGTTTCACCGCTCATGCAGAGTGAGTCAAGCAGTTCATTGTATGCGTCCTTATTTCCGTAGCTGTGAGGATTATGCAATTTTATTTCAATCAAGTCTACCTCTGCCATGGCAGGCAGTAACCACTCCTGCCAGTCGTTACCGCACATATCCGAATTGATTTCGTTGCTCATTTCGTATATATTCTCGCCATTAACCGAAACGCTCATGCCAATATGGTTGAGATAAAAATAGATACACGCTCCCTCCGGCAGCTCCATGTCAAATCTACCTCGCAGCAACAAATCTCCGTCAAAGGCTGACAGCTCTGTATCTTCACTTAGTGGCTGCCACCCGCCCCCATTCTGACTATATTCGCCTTCAAACTTCAGTTCTATCAACATGGCAAGAAAAGGCTGGTTGCTCCGTTTACTGACCATGAAAACTACAAATCCCGCAAAGAGAAATATGAGTGTATATAAGATTAAGCTTATTTTTATTTTGGATTTCTTCATAATGTAACTTCCTTGTTGATATTTTCCTTAGAGAATTATTTTATTATAAAACCTGGTTAAATTCAACTGTCATTCAGAACAAAATAAAGAAAAAAGGTGCAGAGTCTTAATAATTCAATAAAGACTTTACACCTTAGATACTTTTAATCATTTAGTCATTATTCTTCAAGTGCTTTTTCAATGCGCTCATTATCTTTTTCAAGATATTCTAGCGCCTTCTCCGTATCGCCATCTTTTATGGCTTCAATAATCAAATCATTTAAAAACTTATCTTTTCGCAGACCATCCTTATACTGCATATCCGTTGGCATATATAAATCACTCACTTTCCATCACCGCCTTTCGTTGGAGATATTATCTCGTGAGCATAGCTCACTCAATAATTTCGCCGCTCGTCAATCATGCAAGTATGTTGACTCGCTTGCGCTCATTATATCATAGTGTAAAGCCTTTATTCAATTATCAATGTGCATATTGCTTTCAAATATGTTTTCTTACTTTCGATGTAAATATTGGGATTATCTTGTAGACACTGAATCAGAAATGATAAACAAAAAATAGAATAACTCAAAAATGAAAAGAAAAATAGATGTAATAAACAATCGCAAAAGGCCATTCAGCAAGTAATTGCAAGCCCACCCGTCAGCCTTTTGCAATGTTTATTAGTTTAATTTACATATACACTATAATTACTTATTATAGCAAACAATCTTGCCAAAATCCGGCTTAAGGCTTGCTCCGCCAACCAGACCGCCGTCGATATCCGGCTTAGCAAGAAGCTCTGCCGCATTGCCTGCGTTCATAGAGCCGCCGTACTGGATACGGATAGTTGCTGCAGTTGCCTCGTCATAGATTTCACCGATAACCTGACGGATGGCTGCACATACTTCCTCAGCTTGGTCAGATGTGGCAGTCTTGCCTGTTCCGATAGCCCAGATTGGCTCGTATGCAATAACTGCCGTCTTAGCCTGCTCTGCTGTGACATTGAGGAAGGCAATCTTAATCTGCATTCTAATCCAGTCGATTGTGATGCCCTGCTCTCTCTGCTCCAGTGTCTCACCGCAGCAGATGATAGGTGTAATACCATGCTCGAATGCCTTAAGCACCTTCTTGTTGACAGTCTTATCTGTCTCAGCAAAGTACTCTCTTCTCTCGGAATGTCCGATGATTACATACTTAACGCCAAGGTCTGTGAGCATATTAGGAGCAATCTCTCCTGTGTATGCACCGCTCTCCTCGTAGAACATGTTCTCTGCACCAATAGCAATGTTAGAGCCCTTGGCAGCCTCAAGAGCTGCTGTAAGGCATACAGCCGGAACACAGAATACAACATCCACATCAGGATTAACTACCAGCGGCTTAAGCTCCTCAATAAGCTTAACTGTCTCGCTTGGAGTCTTATTCATTTTCCAGTTACCTGCAATAATCTTCTTACGCATATTGACCTCCATATAACTTTTTTCTCAAAAAATATGGCGCCGCCACTCATGGCAGCGCCAATTAATTACATACAAACTATAACTTATTTGTCATCTGCTGCAACAACACCAGGAAGGTCCTTGCCCTCTAAGAACTCAAGGGAAGCACCACCGCCTGTGGAGATGTGGCTCATCTTGTCTGCGAAGCCTAACTGGTTAACTGCTGCTGCGCTGTCACCACCACCGATGATTGTGGTAGCATCTGTCTCAGCAAGAGCCTTCGCAACGGCGATTGTACCCTTTGCAAGTGTAGGGTTCTCGAATACACCCATAGGTCCGTTCCATACAACGGTCTTAGCAGACTTAACAGCATCAGCATAAAGCTCTGCTGTCTTAGTACCGATATCAAGACCTTCCATATCAGCAGGAATCTTATCAGCGTCTACTACTGTTACATCGATAGGTCCATCAATAGGATCAGGGAATCCTGCTGCAATTGTAGTATCGATAGGAAGAAGGAGCTTCTTGCCAAGCTTCTCAGCCTTCTCCATCATCTCCTTGCAGTAATCAATCTTCTCATCATCTACAAGTGACTTACCAATCTCATAACCCTTAGCCTTGAGGAAGGTGAATGCCATACCACCACCGATGATGAGGGTATCACACTTCTCAAGAAGATTGTTGATAACATTGAGCTTGTCTGCAACCTTAGCACCACCAAGAATAGCTACGAAAGGACGAACAGGATTGTTAACTGCATTGCCAAGGAAATCAATCTCCTTCTGCATTAAGTAACCAACTGCGTTGTCACCGCCCTTAGCCTTGATGAACTTGGTTACGCCTTCTACTGAAGCATGAGCTCTATGAGAAGAACCGAAAGCGTCACATACATAAGAATCAGCAAGATCAGCTAACTCCTTAGAGAACTCCTCACCATTCTTTGTCTCTTCCTTACCACGGAAACGAGTATTCTGAAGAAGAACTACATCTCCTTCCTTCATAGCTGCAACAGCTGCTGTAGCTGCCTCGCCTGTTACGTTGTAATCTGATACGAATACAACTTCCTTGCCAAGCTTCTCAGAAAGTCTCTTTGCAACCGGTGCAAGTGACTCCTTCTCGTTTGGTCCCTCTTTAACCTTACCAAGGTGTGAGCAAAGGATAACCTTAGCGCCTTCGTTTATTAACTTATTAATTGTAGGGAGTGCCGCAACGATACGTGTCTCGTCAGTAATCTCACCATTCTTAAGAGGTACATTGAAATCGCAACGTACAAGTACTCTCTTGCCTTTTACATTGATATCATCGACTGTCTTCTTGTTTAACATTGTACTGCCTCCATTATTAATATTTTTGAAAATTAACAGTTCAACCGCGCCATAGAAAAGAGTGCGCTTGCGCACTCTTTCGCGCCCGAGCGGATTGCGTAGCAATTAATTCCTCTCCGCGAGGTGCGCATCTTGGCACGCAGTGCCTTTTAACTTATAGGGAATTCCAGAGGAATTTCCTATAAGTTGAAAAACGGGTCCGGTCCAAAGACCGGACCCATAAAGGTCTTATAACCTGCTATGCGAAGCAATATCCGCCTATAAAAGCCAAATTACTTGCTAAGCTCAGCAAAGTACTTGATTGTACGAACCATCTGGCTTGTGTAGGAGTTCTCATTGTCATACCATGAAACAACCTGTACAAGAGAGTTGCCGTCATCCATCTTAGATACCATTGTCTGTGTAGCATCGAATAATGAGCCGTATCTCATACCGATTACATCGCTGGATACGATCTCGTCTGTGTTGTAACCAAAGGACTCAGTAGCAGCAGCCTTCATAGCCTCGTTGATACCTTCCTTAGTAACCTCACCCTTAACAACTGCAACAAGAATTGTTGTAGAACCTGTAGGTGTAGGAACACGCTGTGCAGAACCGATTAACTTACCGTTCAGCTCTGGGATAACAAGACCGATAGCCTTAGCAGCACCTGTTGAGTTAGGAACGATGTTCTGAGCACCTGCACGGCTTCTTCTCTTATCACCCTTTCTCTGTGGTCCGTCAAGAATCATCTGGTCACCTGTGTAAGCATGAACTGTTGTCATGATACCGGACTGGATAGGTGCGAAATCATTAAGAGCCTTAGCCATAGGAGCTAAGCAGTTAGTTGTACAGGAAGCAGCGGAGATGATTGTATCATCAGCCTTAAGTGTCTTGTGGTTTACATTGTAAACGATTGTAGGAAGGTCATTTCCGGCAGGAGCGGAAATAACAACCTTCTTAGCACCTGCATCGATATGAGCCTGTGCCTTAGCCTTGGATGTATAGAAGCCTGTACACTCAAGAACAACGTCTACATCAAGCTCGCCCCAAGGAAGCTCAGCAGCGTTAGCCTTAGCGTAGATTGTAATCTCCTTGCCGTCAACTGTGATGGAACCAGGAGTAACAACTGTCTTACCGTCCTCAGCAAGTACAGCCGGCTTAGATGTAACAGTGTGAAGGTTCTCACCAACTCTGCCACAGAAGCTGCCCTGTGCTGTATCATACTTTAATAAGTGAGCTAACATCTCCGGGCTTGTTAAGTCGTTGATAGCAACTACTTCATAGCCTTCAGCATCAAACATCTGTCTGAATGCAAGACGTCCAATACGACCAAAACCATTAATCGCAACTTTAACTGACATTTTAAAATCCTCCTAAAATGTAAATAGATATA